>NZ_JALNUM010000129.1:0-16300 GCF_026540795.1 Methylobacterium sp. GC_Met_2 | reverse complement strand
GACATTTACACGGTCGGCGGTCGGCACATCCTTCGCATTTTTGCCGGCTACGATGTTCATACATCGCTGGCCGCGGCATTTTCTTCTGCCCTGGCGACCCAGGGCTTGCCCGGGATCGCTCGAGCTTGCGGGGAGGTGTTTGGGGATCGCAGATCCCGCGTGGGGGTGGTGCAGGCGGCACCGCTGCGCTCGATCCTGCACCACCCCGACCCCTGGCCCTTCCCCACAAGGGGGAGGGAAAAGCGCTTTCTTCTGAAAATGTTGAGTGTCGAGTGGAGAAGTGTGAATCTGCAAGGCATGCGGAGAGAGGAGAAACGCCGTTGTTTCTCAACGTCCGGGTGTTCGGCGGAGGCATGTGGCTTGACTGTCCCCATTGCGGGGAAGGCGATGCACGGAATGGCCTGAAGCCTGCGCCGCATCGGGGTTCGGCATCGTCCTGACCCTGTGGGTCCCCGGCCCGTCGTCTGCGCGCGAACGGGCTCCACAGGCGACCACATTTCGGCGATCCCGGAGACTGCGCCGACGACCCGCATTGTTGCTGCACCGCACCCTAGGGTAGACCGGCGATCACGATGTCCGAGACAGCAGCCGCGATGACGCCTTCACTCTGGACCCGCCTGTCGAATCCCAGCCATTTCATGCGGTGGTCGGGAGCGCTGGTGCCGTGGCTCACGGCCCTGTCGCTCGCCGTGCTGGCCGTGGGCCTGTACCAGACCTTCTTCACCGTGCCGCCCGACTACCAGCAGGGCGAGACCGTGCGGATCATGTACATCCATGTCCCGGCGGCGTGGCTCGGCGTCTTCTTCTACGGGGCCATGAGCGTCTCGGCGATCGGCTCCCTGGTCTGGCGCCATCCGCTGGCCGACGTGGCCCAGCGCGCGGCGGCGCCGATCGGCGCGGCCTTCACGCTGATCTGCCTCGTGACCGGCTCCCTCTGGGGCAAGCCGATGTGGGGGACCTACTGGGTCTGGGACGCGCGGCTGACCTCGATGCTGATCCTGCTGCTGATCTATTGCGGCATCATCGCCCTCTGGCGCACGCTGGAGGATCCGAACCGCGCCGCCCGCGCGGTCGCGATCCTGACGCTGGTCGGCGCCGTGAACCTGCCGATCATCAAATTCTCGGTGAACTGGTGGTCGACTCTGCACCAGCCGGCCTCGATCCTGCGCATGGGCGGCTCGACCATCGACCCGTCGATGCTCTACCCGCTGCTCATCATGATCGGCGCAGCGACGCTCGGCGGCACCACGCTGCACCTCTACGCGATGCGCACCGAGATCATGCGGCGCCGGGTCCGGACATTGACGATCCGCGAAGCCGAGCGCCTGGATCGCGTTCAGCCCCGCATCACGCCGCAGCCCGCGACCAGGCTGCCGGTGGGCCAACCGGTTTAGGATCGGCACGATGGATCTCGGGTCTCACGGCGGCTTCATCCTGGTGGCCTACGCCTTCACGACACTGGTGATGGCCGCGCTGGTCGGCAACGCGATCCGCGACCGGCGGGCGCAGCTGCGGGCGCTCAAGGGTTTCGGCGAGGACCGCCGATGACCGACCTGCACGACGATGTGACCGAGCGACCGCTTCCGGTCCGCCGCTCCCTGCTGCTGATCGTGCCGGCGCTCGCCTTCGTGCTGCTGGCCGCCGTGTTCTTCCTGCGCCTGCGCTCCGGGGTCGACCCGGCCGCTTTGCCCTCGGCGATGATCGGCAAGCCCGTGCCGAGCTTCGACCTGCCGGCCGTGCCGGGGCTCACCGCCGCCGGCGTTCCCGTGCCGGGTCTGTCGAGCGCCGAGCTGAAGGGGCAGATCACGGTGATCAACGTGTTCGCCTCGTGGTGCGCGCCCTGCCAGGTCGAGCACCCGATGCTGATGCGGCTGGCCAAGGAGCCCGGCATCCGGCTCGTCGGCATCGACTACAAGGAGCCGAACCCGGAGGCCGGGCAGCGCTTCCTCGCGCGGCACGGCGTGCCGTTCAGCGCCGTCGGCGCCGACGCGAGCGGGCGCGCGGCGATCGATTTCGGCGTCTACGGCGTACCTGAAACTTTCATCGTCGGGCCGGACGGGGTGATCCGCGACAAGCTCGTCGGCATCCTCACACCGGATAACTTTGCGAGCGTGCTCACGCGGATCCGGGCCGTCGGTAAGGTCGCGGCGGCCCAGTAGGGCTCACGCCTCCGGCTGCGGCGCCTTGGTCTCGTAGCGGGAGAGCAGCGGTGTCTGCGCCAGGGCGAACAGCACGGTGATCGGCATGATGCCGAACACCTTGAAGTTCACCCAGAAATCCTCGGTCTGCGTCCGCCACACGATCTCGTTCAGCGCCGCCAGCACAAAGAAGAACAGGCCCCAGCGGAAGGTCAGCTTGCGCCAGCCCTCCTCGGTGAGGCTGAACATCGAGTCGAGCACCACCGACAGGAGCGGCCGCCCGAAGGCGAGGCCGCCGAGCAGGATGGTGCCGAACAGGGCGTTCACGATGGTCGGCTTGACCATGATGAAGGTCTTGTCCTGCAGCGCCAGGGTCAACCCGCCGAAGACGATGACGACCGCGCCCGACACCAGCGGCATGATCGGCAGGCGCCGCATCAGCACGTAGTGGATCGCCAGCGCCACCACGGTCGCCGCGATAAACAGACCGGTGGCCACGAACAGCTTCTGGTCGGGGGCGACGCCGAATTTTTCCGCGTACGCATTCCCGAGAAAGAACAGGACCAGCGGGCCGAGTTCGAGCGCCAGCTTCATCAGCGGCGGCAGGTGGCGGCGCGGAGGGACGGATTCGATCTGCATGCGCGTCAGTTGGCTCGGATGCGGCGCCCGCGGTACGGGCGGGGGGCCGGACTGGATTCGTGGGGTGTGTGGAACGCGGCGCGCGCGTTGTCCATCACGATCGAAACGAGCGAGATCGGGCGCCTTGAGCCCATCGGGCGCCGGCCGGTCTCAGGCGTGCCTGGGGAGCGGTGCCTTCGGGAACAGGACGATCAGCATCAGGGCGAATTTCGCCAGCAGCGTGGTCTTGCCCGCCAGCCCCTCGAAGGTGTTGACCAGGATCACGAAGGCGAGGATCGGCAACCAGACGCCGTGCCGGCAGATGCGCGCGACCTCGGCGAGGTACAGGCCCACCGCGACCACGAGGAGCGTCGTCATCAGGATGCCCTGGTAGAGCAGAGTCGAGAGGATCGAGTTCTCGATGCCCCATTCCAGCCCGTAGATCCGCCGCAGGGTGGTGACCTGCTGGAGATCCGGGCCGAGCAGCAGGTCCCGGAACGGGATCGCGCGGAAGATTTCCAGCATGTCGACCCGGGCCTGCGCGCTGCCGCCGTCGCAGGCGAACCGGTCCAGAAGGGTGTCGAAGAAGCCGAGCGCGGCCAGCACCGCCACGGCGACCGGCACCAGCGTCAGCGCGAAGCAGGCGCAGGCCGCGCCGATCAGTGGGATCCGCCCACTGCGCAGGACGCGCCCGAGTGCAACGAGCCCGACCGCGCCGCCGAGGATGAGCGTGATCACGACGGCGGAGCGCCCGCCGAACGTCACCAGCGCCACGAGCTGCAGGGCGATCACGCCGGTGCGCAGCGCCCGCCCCAGCCGGCCACCGCCCGCGGCGAGCGCCAGGATGTAGCAGGCCGTGACGGTCGCATTGCTGAGCGGATGGCCCTGCAGGGCCGCCGAGCGCGTGTCCCAGTCGAAATCCGCGCCGTCGAGGCGGAACGGGAAGAAGCGCTGGCCGCTGGCGAGCTCGTAGAGGCCGAGCAGCGCGTTGGCGAGCATCACGAGATGAAACACGATCTCGATCCGCCCGAGGGTCTCCACGTCGCGATCGAGCAGCAGGATCGGCAGGAGGCCCGCCAGCACGAAGGTGTCGATCGAGCCCGCGAGCCCGTTCCCGCCGCGGGCCGCGATCAGGGCGAGGAGCAGCACGCCGCACACGGCGAGCAGCACGCTGGCGGGCCGGCGATTCAAAGCCTGCGCCACCGGGGTCACCGGATTACCGGCGCGCAGCAGCATCCAGCCGAACAGCGCGACCGCGAGGTAGGTCGCCGGGTGGATCTTGGAGGCGGCCGAACCGGTGAGCCCGTCGTAATTGAGCCCGAACACCCACAGCAGGCCCCCCGAGACACCGACGAGGAGCCCCGCCCAGATGACGAAGATCAGGGACTCGGCCCGGGCCATTGCACCGCGCCGCGATGTGCCCGCCCGCAGCGGCGCGATCGACAAGGCCGCGGGTTCGGCCCGCGCGAGCCTCACGCCCGGCGCCGCGTGAGGAACAGGGAGCCGGAGATCGGCCGGCCCAGCACCTCGGAGGTGTCGACGAGGTCGATCAGGTCGCGCTGGCGGGTCGCGCCGTTGCAGGCCACCATCAGGACCCGGTCGGCCGCGTTCGCCAGGGGGCCGAGCCGCAGGTTCTCGCTCAGCACCCCGCCATCCACGATCACCAGCTCGAAGCGGGCCTTCACGCCGGCCACGAACCGCTCGACGTTATCGACTGTGAGGGCCTCGCGGACCGGCTTGCTCGTATCGCCGAGCCCAATCCGGCGCGCGCCGGATTTCGGATCGGTCTCGGTCACCGCGTTGAGGCTCTGCTCGCCGCGCAGCACGTCGAGAAGGCCGCCGGTGCTCGGGCCGTAGCCGCGCAGATCCGCGTCCACGAGCAGGACCCGGTCGCCGCGCCCGATCGCCACCGCGGCGAGCAGCCCGATCACGGCCCGGCGCCGCTTCTGGTCCGATTCGCCCGACGTCACCATCAGCACGAGCGAGCGCCCGTGGCTGCCGGCGGTCGCGGCGAGATGGTCCAGGGTGATGCCCGCGGCCGTCGCGTTGGCGCCCCGCGGTCGCAGGCCCGGCAGGACCGCCACGACCGGCGCGTTCGAGATCCGCTCCAGCTGGCGCGGCGACAGCACCGTGGGGGCGAGGTATTCCCGCATCAGCGCGAGCCCCGCGCCGAGGCCGATCCCGCCGAACAGGGCTGCGGCGATCAGGATCAGCCGCGGCGGCCAGCTCGGATCCTCCGGCGGGCGGGCCGCCGTGATGATCCGCGCGTTCGAGCTGTCGATGCTGCTCTGCTCCTTGATCTCCCGGGCGCGGACCAGGAACGCGTTGTAGACCGAGCGCGCCGCCTCGACCTCGCGCTCCAGTTCGCGCAGCTGCACCGAAGACTGGGAATTGACCGCCGCCTGTTGCCGGAGCCGATTCAGCTCGGCGGTGAGCGTCCGCTCGTTGGCCTGGGCGCGGTGGGCCTCGGTCTCGGCCGCGCCCGCGATCCGGTTGAGCTCGGCGTCGATCAGGCGGCGGACATCCTGCATCTGGGTGCGCACGGCGGCGATGAACGGATGGCGCTCGCCGAGATTGGTGCGCAGGTCCGCCTCCTTGGCGGCGAGTTCGGCGTACTGCCCGCGCAGGCGGTCGATCGCCGCCGACTGCACCGCCTCCGGCATCGCGCCGGCGCCGACCGCCCGGCCGCGGGCGTCGCGGATCCCCTGAAGCCGCGCCTGCGCGTCGGCGGTCCGGGCCTGGGCCGCCACCAGCCGGCTGTTGAGGTCGGTCAGCTGCTGCTCGTTGACGAGCCGGCCGCTGGCGGTGATCAGGCCGGCGCGGGCCTTGTAATCCTCCAGCTTCTTGTCGGCGACGTTGACCGCTTGGCGTAGCTCGTCGAGCCGGCCCCGCAGATCGCCCGCCGCGCGCCGGGCGGCATCGGCGCGCGCCTCGGTCTGGTCCGTCAGGTAGGCGTTGGCGATCGCGTTGACGATCCTTGCCGAGAGGTCGGGATCCTCCGTGGTGACGATCACGTCGATCACGAACACCTTGTCGGCCCGCTTCACCGCGAGCTTGCGCCGGAGCTGCGCGAGGGCGCGGCCCTGCGCGTCGACCTTCCGCTCGGGCTGCGGCCCGGTGACCAGCGCCCGCAGCGCGGCCACGGTGCGGGTCAGCCAGAGGTTGCGGGGTGCGCCGAAGCCGGGTTCCGATTCGAGCTTGGTCTGGGCCACGGCCCGGCCCAGAACCGCATCGGATTCGATCACCTTCACCTGACTCTCGACCTGCGCGATGCCGCCATCCGGCGAGAGCGTGCCCGGATTGACGTCGTTGGACACGACCTGACGGTCGCGCGGGTCGATCAGGATCTGGGCGGTCGCCGTGTAGAGGGATGGCGTGAGCAGGGCATAGATCAGGGCCAGCAGGGCGAGCAGCAGGGCGGTCCCGATCACCAGCGTCTTGCGCCGCCAGAGGATGCGCCACAGGTCGCCCGCCTCGGCGCTCGTCTCCAGCCGGACGGGCCGCTCGGGCAGAGCCGGCTGCACCGGCGCCAGCCAGGTCGCGACAGCGAGGTTAGGGTCGATCCGTGTCACGATCGGTCACCGTCGTCTCAATCTTGGCCAGACTCGCGGGGGCCGTACCCGAGCAGGCAAGAGTCGCGCATGCAGGTGATAAGCTACCGAAACTGAAGTTGTCCCAACTAGACGTATCCATTACTGCGTTCCCGGTAAACACCTCGCGCAACTTCGGATGATATTTACCATGTATCACGCGCGTTACGGTTGGGGATTGGAGCGGGGCGGTTCATTGCGTGATGTGGCACGCTGCTGGATGAGGGCGCACTGACCGATGCATGTGCGCGTTCGCCTCGACGGTTCCAACCCGCAGGGCTGGCACGTGGCTCTGCTGCGGCGGATCGGCGAGATCCCCGGTCTCGCTGCGGTCAGCGTCGACGACGCGCCGGCATCCGGGGCGTGGCCGCACACGGCCGATCTGCTGTTCCGGCTCGAGGCGCTGGTTCACGGATTGCCCCGCTTCGGCACGGAGCCGGTCCCCGGTGCCGCGTTCGAGCCCTGGCGCCAGCCCTCCGCCCGACCGGATCTCGTCCTCGACCTGTGCGGCGATGTCCCGTCCGGCCCGGCTATATGGCACATCGCGTATGACGACCGCGTCGGCACGGACGCCCTGTTGGCGCGCCTGCTCGCCGATGCGGTGCCGCGCCTCACCCTGGTGGAGAATGGGGCAATCCGCGCTGCTGGCCGCCTGGGCGCCGATCGGCCCGGGATCGTGCTGGCCAGTTTCGAGGATGCGCTCGCCCGGACGATCACGCTGATCGCGGCGTCCCTGCGCGACCGCATCGCGGGACGGGCCGCGGCAGGGGGCGCCGGCGACGCGCTTGTCGGTCATCGCGTGGTGCTGACGGTTCCGCGCCTCGGCGTGCGGGCCGGGCGCATGCTTGCGGGCGCCCTGATCCAGCGTCTGTACCGCCTCTGCTACTACGCTCCGCACTGGCGCTGCGGCTGGCGGCGCCTCGCCGGGCCGGACCTGATCGATCTGGGGCGCCATCCCGAAGCGGGCTGGTCCGTCCTGCCCGATGACGGTCGGCGCTTTTATGCCGATCCCTTTCCGATCTCCGTTCGGGGCAGCACGCACCTCTTCGTCGAGGATTTCCCGCACGCCACGGGCAAGGCGATCATCTCGGCCGTCCGCTTCGGGCCGGACGGGCCGGAGGGCGCGCCGGTGCCGGTTCTGGAGGAGGCGCATCACTTGTCCTACCCGTTCGTGTTCGAGCGGGACGGAGGCGTCTGGATGGTGCCGGAGAGTTCCGCCGCCGGGACGGTCGACCTCTACCGCGCCACGCGCTTCCCCGGCGGCTGGGTCAAGGAGGCGACGCTCCTCTCCGGCGTGGTGGCGAGCGACGCGACCCTTGTGGAGCATGCAGGCCGCTGGTGGATCTTCGCCACCGTGCGCGACGCCGGCCTCGGTGCGCCGTCCGGCGCGGGCTCCTTCCACGACGCGCTGCACCTCTGGTCTTCGCCCGATTACCGTGGCCCCTACACGCCGCATCCGGCCAATCCGGTCCTCGTCGATCCGTCCCTGGCGCGTCCGGCGGGCCGGATCGTGCCGCGGGGCGGCCGATTGATCCGCCCGATCCAGGATTGCGCCGCCGGCTATGGCCGCGCCCTGGTGCTCGCGCGGATCGACCGCCTCGATCCGGCGGGATTCGCCCAGACCGTGATCGGCCGAGTCGAGCCCGGCCCGGCCTGGCCTGGCAATCGCCTGCACACTTTGAACGCGGGCGGCGGGATCGAGTGCATCGACGGGGCCGCGCGCGCGCCGCGCTTTACGATCCGGGGCCGCACGCGGCGCCAGGGGTGATCCGAACCAAGCCGTTGCAGGGGCATCCATTTTGGGGCTTGGGACGGCCGCCGTGATACCGAAACTGCGAACCGGAACCGCTTTCGGGTTCGGGCAGCACCGTGCGGCCAGCGCAATCGAGAATTTTTAAGGATCTGAATATTTTACAATCTAGTTTTATATGCTTCAGGCCACGGAATTAGAATTATGCGCGACAATTTCATATATAATATCGGATAAAGTCGAAGCGTCGCGCTATATATCGACGCTTGACATTTGGTCTATGTTTGCCAAATCTCTGACGTGCGGATGTCGAAAGCGGCTGATCGTGCGGGATGCGGACTCATACTGGGCAAAGACAAGTCTGATATCTGCTGCTCGATCATGCATCCGCTCGGCGAGTCGATCAGATTAACGTCGACTCACTGGAGGCGCGCCGCTCAATAGGAGTTATCCGATGCGTACGTCCGTCGCCCCGGTATCCACCGCTCACACGCATGCTGCTCAATCGCATGCCGTGAAGTCCGAGACGAAGCACTCCGACAGCGTCAAGACCACGCAGCACGCCCAATCCGCCGATCCGAGATCCGCGCACAAGGTTTCTCCTCGGCAAAGCGATGCGGTTCTGAACTTGGCCATCGAGGATCACGCGAAGATCTCGCTGCTGCGTAGAAATGAGGCGCGGGACAGGACGGCTGCGCAGGCCGCCGATCGCGCCTCGTAAGCCATCCAGCACGGGTGACGCGCGCGACGGTGTGGCAGCACCGGCGATCCCTGGTTCGATCCCGGTGGGGCCGAACCAGATGGCTGAGGAGAATCTACAGCCGTCGATCGCATCCGCGTTTGGCCGCGTCGCCTTTGACGAGGATACGGTCCGACGCCTCGTGCGGGCTGCGGGCAAGGGCGCGGGGGATTGGCCTCCCCCGCGCTGGGCACCAATTTCTTAGCCGCATAGCCCTGGCGGGACGGCGTCCGGACCGCTACATATTGCAGGCGGGGCTGCAGAGTTCGTCAGGAGCACTATCCCCGGGGCCTTATCGACTCCCTCGGGAGCTGTCCCTGGCCTCGTCCCTGGACCTGGCCAACACGGCGCCCACCTACTCTGTAGGTTTCCCGGGATCGATCCTCCAACGGCTCACGTGGCTCCGCACTCGTCTTTCTCCGATCCTGCCGATGCGGCGCGCAAACCCGAGCTGCGCCGCGCAGCCTTGGCGGCTCGTGACGCGCTCGGCGCGGAAGACCGGCAGGCCGCCTCTGCGGCGATCGCCCACGCGCTCCTTGGCTTACCCGAATTGACGCGCGCCCGGCTCGTGGGAGCCTTCTGGCCGATCCGCAGCGAGGTGGATCCCCGCCCCGCCGCTGAGGGGCTGATCGCCCGCGGCCAAGCCGTGGCCCTGCCGCAGGTCACCAAAGAAGGGCTCGTGTTCCGGGAATGGCGTGCCGGGGACGCGCTGGTCTCCGGCAGCTTCGGCCTGAGCGAACCCGACCCCTCCCTGCCACCCGTGGATCCCGACGCGCTGATCGTGCCGCTCGCCGCCTTCGACCGGACCGGCCAGCGGATCGGGTACGGCCGCGGTTATTACGACGGCGCGATCGAGCGGCTGTCGCGCAGCCACCCGGTCTTCACCGTCGGCATCGGCTTTGCCGTGCAGGAGGTGGCGCACGTGCCGGCTGAGCCACACGACCGGCCGCTCGATTGCGTGATTACCGAGGCGGGTCTGATCCGCTTCGACAGGACGGCCTGACGGATGCGGTTGCTCTTCCTCGGCGATGTCGTCGGCCGATCGGGTCGCATCGCGGTGTGCGAACAGCTGCCGCGCCTGCGGGACCGGTGGCGGCTCGACTGCGTCGTGGTGAACGGCGAGAACGCGGCCGGCGGCTTCGGCATCTCCGAGTCGATCTGCGACGAGCTGATCCAGGCCGGTGCCGACGCGGTGACGCTCGGCAATCACAGCTTCGACCAGCGCGAGGCCCTGGTGTTCATCGCCCGACAGCCGCGCCTCGTGCGCCCGGCCAATTACCCGCCCGGAACGCCCGGACGGGGCGCCACCGTGGTGGAGACGCAGGGGGGCGCCCGCGTCCTCGTGGTCAACGTGATGGGCCGCGTCTTCCTCGACGCGATGGACGACCCCTTCGCTGCGGTGGAACGCGAAATCATGGCCTGCCCGCTGGGGGCCGCTGCCGACGCCGTGGTGGTGGATATCCATGCCGAGGCGACCAGCGAGAAGCAGGCCTTCGGTCATTATCTCGACGGCCGGGCGAGCCTCGTGGTCGGCACTCACACCCATACGCCGACCGCCGATCACCGGATCCTGCCCGGCGGCACCGCCTACATGTCGGATGCCGGCATGTGCGGCGATTACGACTCGGTGATCGGCATGCAGAAGGACGAGCCGATCCGCCGGATGATCCAGAAGACGCCGGGCTCCCGCTGGGAGGTCGCCACCGGCGAGGGCACGCTCAGCGGCATCGCGGTCGAGATCGATGCGCGGGGGCTCGCCACCCAGGTTGCGGCGCTCCGGCTCGGGCCGCATCTCGAAGGAAGCGCACCGCACTTCTGGGATTAGGCTTGGCCTCGCTCGCATCGCGCGGGAGAGACCCGGAACTGTCTGCCGTTCACCACGCGACGCAACTGCGTCCTGTGCGCGACTTGATCGCGTCCGGCCCTGCCGCCACAGTGACCCTGACGGACGCCGCCGGCGGCCGCATCTTCTGAGATCAGGCTAGAGCGACCGATGGCCGCCCGCGATACCGGCGAGAACACCAAGGGGCCGCTGGCACAGCCCGGGATCTATCTCGGGCGCATGGTCGTCTTTCTCATCCTGGTCGGCTTCCTCGCCTTCATTCTGTTCAAGCAGATCACGCCGGCCTTCCTGGCCAACCCCGGCCTGAACGGACTGATCCTCGGGGTTCTGTTGATCGCGGTCGTGATCGCCTTCGGACAGGTGATCCACCTGTTCCGCGAGGTCGCCTACGTCAACGCGGCGGCGCGCAATGCGCCGTCGAAACGCCCGCCCGCCCTTCTGGCGCCCATGGTGCCGATGGTCGCGGCCCGGACCGCGGGGGCGACGCTGCCGGGCACCGCCGGCTATCTCGACATCATCGCGGCCCGCCTCGACGAGGGGCGCGAGATCCTGCGCTACATCGCGGGCATCCTGATCCTGCTGGGCCTGCTCGGCACTTTCTGGGGCCTGATCGATACGCTCTCGGCCGTGGGCGGCGTGATCAAGGGCATGCGCGGCGGCGGCGATGCCGGCGTGATGTTCGACGAGCTGAAATCGGGCCTGGCGGTCCCGTTATCGGGAATCGGTCTGGCGTTCTCGGCCTCGCTGTTCGGCCTCGCCTCGTCGCTGATCACCGGCTTCCTGGAGTTGCAGGCGGGCCAGGCCCATGCGCGTTTCCACAACGAATTGCAGGACTGGCTGATGTCCGGCGAGGCCGCCGTCGCGGCCGTCGCCGCCGACGCGTCTGTGCCGGTCCGGGCGGCGGGGGGAGCGGGCACGCAGGAGTTGAAGGAGGCGATCGATCGCCTGACCGCCCTTGTGGCCGAGGGCGGTGGCAGCCGCGCCGCAACGCTCGCCATGACCAACCTCGCCGAGGGCATCCAGGGGCTCGTGCAGCACATGCGCGCCGAGCAACAGATGATCCGCGACTGGGTCGAGGCTCAGGCCAGCCGTGAGCGGGAATTGAAGCAGGTGCTCGACCGGCTCGGCCGGGAGCGGGTCTGATGGCGTCCAGGGCGGCACGGTCCAGGCGCACCCTCAATGTCTGGCCGGGCTATGTCGACGCGCTGGCGACGCTGCTGCTCGCGGTCGTCTTCCTGCTGACGGTGTTCGTGGTCGGTCAGTTCTTCCTGTCGCAGGAGCTCACCGGGCGGGACGAGACGCTCGCAAAACTCAACCGCCAGATCGCCGATCTCACCGATCTCCTCGCCCTGGAGCGCTCGAGCCGCCGCACGCAGGAGGACGAGGTCCGTAACCTGCGCACGACGTTGGCCGGCGTCGAGGCCGAGCGCGATCAGGCGAAGACCCAGGCCGAGGCCGCGACCGTCAGCCATGGGGCCACGGGCGCCCTCGACAAGCAGCTGGACGCCGAGCGGGGCGCGACCAAGCGGGCGCTGTCGCAGATCGACCTGCTGAACGAGCAGATCAGCGCCATGCGCCGTCAGCTCGCCGCGCTGGAGGATGCGCTGTCGGCTTCCGAGAGCCGCGACCGGGAATCGCAGGCCCGCATCGCCGAACTCGGCAGCCGGCTGAACGTCGCCCTGGCCCAGAAGGTCCAGGAATTGGCGCGCTACAGGTCGGACTTCTTCGGGCGCCTGCGCCAGATCCTGGGCAACCGCCCCGACATCCGCGTGGTCGGCGACCGGTTCGTGCTGCAATCGGAGGTGCTGTTCCCGGCGGGCTCGGCGACCCTCAAGCCCGAAGCCGGGCCCGAACTCGACCGGATCGCCGGGGCGATCTCGGATCTGGCCAAGCAGATCCCGGTGGATCTGCCCTGGGTGCTGCGGGTCGACGGCCACACCGATGCCCGTCCGATCAGCACGTCGCAATTCCCGTCGAACTGGGCGCTCTCGGCCGCCCGCGCCATCGCGGTGGTTCAGTACCTCGCCGGCAAGAGCATCCCGCCGCAGCATCTTCTGGCCGGCGCCTTCGGCGAGTTCCAGCCGCTCGATGCCGGTACCACCGAGGACGCCTATGCCCGCAACCGCCGGATCGAGATGAAGCTCACCGAGCGATAGAGGGACTCTCCCTTTCGGGAGGGCGGCTCACTCGGCCGCCGGCAGCCGCTCGCCCCTCGTGCGGGGCTCCTTGCCCCGGGCGGTCTCGTCGAGGGCATCCGTGAATTGCAGGTTCGCAAGCTGCGCGTAGAGCGCGCCCTGCGCCAGCAGGCTCTCGTGGGTCCCCGTCTCGACGATGCGGCCATCGTCGAGGACCAGGATCCGGTCGGCGGCACGAATCGTGGCGAGCCGGTGGGCGATGACCAGGGTGGTGCGCCCCCGCATCAGGGTGTCGAGGGCAGCCTGCACAGCGCGTTCGGATTCGGCGTCGAGCGCCGAGGTCGCCTCGTCGAGGAGCAGGATCGGCGCGTCCTTGAGGATCGCCCTTGCGATGGCGATCCGTTGCCGCTGGCCGCCCGAGAGCGTCACGCCGCGCTCGCCGACCTGCGTGTCGTAGCCCTGGGGCAGGGCCGTGACGAAGCCATGCGCGTGGGCAAGCTCGGCGGCATGCCGGACCTCCGCCTCGCTCGCCTCGGGCCGGCCGTAGCGGATGTTCTCGGTGACGGTGCCGGAGAACACCACCGGATCCTGCGGCACCAGGGCGATGCGGGCGCGCAAGTGCTCGGGATCGACCTGCGCGATGTTCGCACCGTCGACCAGAACGCGGCCGTCCTGCGGATCGTAGAAGCGCAGCAGCAGCTGAAACACCGTCGACTTACCCGCCCCGGACGGGCCCACGATGGCGATCCGCTCGCCGCGGGCCGCTGCGAAGCTCAGGCCGCCCAGCGCGGTGTGGCCGGGCCGCGTGGGATAGGCGAAGCGCACCGCCTCGAAGGTCACCGCGCCGTGCGCGGGCTCCGGCAGCGGGAGGGCCGGCACAGGCGCGCGGATCGCGGGCTCGGCGGCCAGGATCTCGGTCAGCCGCTCGGCGGCGCCCGCCGACATGGCGAGGTCCCCGTAGACCTCGGAGAGCTGGCCGAGCGCCCCGGCGCCGAACACCGCGTAGAGCACGAACTGCGAGAGTTCGCCCCCGGTCATCGTGTGGCTGAGCACGCCTTGCGCGCCGTACCACATCACCCCGACCACGGAGGCAGAGATCAGGAAGATCGCGACCCCCGTCAGCAGCGCCCGCGCCCGGATCGAATCGCGGGCGGCCCCGTAGGCCTCCTCGGACGCCCCGGCGAACCGGGCGGCCGTGCTGCCCGAGCGCCCGAACGCCTGCATGGTTCGCACGGCCCCGACCGCCTCGGCGGCATACGCGGAGGCCTCGGCCAGCCGGTCCTGGGCAGCCCTGGACCGGCGCCGCACGCCGCGGCCCGACAGGATCAGCGGAAAGACGATCAGTGGAATCGCCGCCAGCACCATCACGGACAGCCGCGGGCTCGTGATCACCATCATGGCGGTGGCGCCCACGAACAGGAACAGGTTGCGCAGCAGGATCGAGACCGAGACCCCGAAGGCCGATTTGATCTGCGTCGCGTCCGCGGTGAGGCGCGAGACGATCTCGCCCGACTGCGCCCGGTCGAAGAAGGCGGGATCGAGGATCGTGAGCCGGGCGAACACGGCCGCCCGCAGATCCGCCACGACCCGCTCGCCGAGCGTCACCACGGTGTAGACCCGGGCCGCGCTCGACAGCGCGAAGGCCGCCACCACCCCGAGCAGGGCGAGGAAATAGGCATCGATGACGCCTGATCCGTCGGCCGTGAAGCCGTGGTCGATCACCCGGCGCATCGCGATGGGGACCACCAGCGTCGAGGCCGACGCGCAGGCGAGGGCAAGGACTCCGCCGATGATCCGGCCGCGGTAGCGCAGCGCGAACGGGAGCAGCGGCCGAAGCGCGCTCAGCGGAGCTTTGGGCCGCCCCTCAACGGCCACCTTGGGTTTACGGGCCATTACGCCTCTCGTGTCCCTCACTCTCCCGGTCCGCGGCGCTTGTGACCGGGAAGCGCGTGCGGTATACGCCGCCGCTCATCCGATTGCGTGTGTTCAATGGCCGCGGGCCGCCACCACGGTCGGCTTGTACGTGCCGTTGCACGAACCCACGGTTCGGTGCAACCGGTGTCATCTTCCGCATTCCGGGCCGGGCGGCGCCTCCTGCGCTTCCCGCCGGCGTGCCAGATTAGGGACGACAGGTCATGGCGAAGGACGCGGCCGCGAAGGCCAAGGGGACAGAGCACCCCGACTACCACTTCATCAAGGTCGTGATGACGGACGGTACCGAGTACCGGACCCGTTCGACCTACGGCAAAGAGGGCGACACCCTCAACCTCGATATCGATCCGCTCACCCATCCGGCGTGGACCGGCGGCGAGCAGAAGATGCTCGACCGGGCTGGCCGCGTTTCGCGCTTCAACTCGCGCTTCGGCAACCTCGGCAAGCGCTGAGCGAGGCGAAGGCCGCGCCCCGTGTGCGGCCAATCTCTGGACGGGCGGTTTCCTCGCGAGGCCGCCCGTTTTCGTTTCGGTTGAACCACGCGAGCACTTGCGCACCTCGGCGCGGTGGAGACGCCTCGAAGGGGGACTTCAGCCAGCCAGCGCGATCCCTGGAGATCTCCTTCGGGGCCCCCGTTGTGGTCCGGCACCGAAGGATACGGGGGTACGTTGGATCGCCGACCCGAGGCCTTCCTGGCCTCGCGTTATGGACCGTCTGGCGACGTAACCGGGACCGACGTCCGCAGCCGATCCGTCCTCCGGGGCCTCAGCGCTCGCCCAGGCGGAACGCCATGCGCAGAAGGCCGTGCTGGGCAGCGACCGGGCTCTCCACCGGGGCGGGCGTCGGCCGGTCCTCAGTGATCAGCACGTCGAGATGCAGGATGCGGCTGTGCAGGCGCCGCGCCCGCATGATCAGCTGCTGGAGTCGCACCGGTAGCAGGTTGAAATCCTGCGGCTTCGGCGGCTCGCTGCTGGCGAGCTTCACCCGGTGCTTCTCCTGAAGCGCCTCGGCCGGCGTCATCTCACCCTCCGCCACCGCACGCTGCACCAGCAGCCAGGAGGCGACCTGCATCAGCAGCGTCGTGAGCCGCATGCTTTCCGCCGCGTAGCTCAGCGTCGCATCGCGCGAGATGAGGCGTGATTCGTCGCGACCCTCGCCGTCAAGATAGGCGGCCGTCTCCTCGACAAGTCTCATGCCCTCACGGAACAGAGACTTGAAGGCGTCCGAGTTGACGTAGGACTTGCCGAAATCGACCCAATCCTGATCGTCCCGGAACGTAACATCGAAGCCGTTCATCCTGCCTCTCCCGTGCCGTCAGACGGCGCCGTCCGTCTCGAATCGGGACCCGCTGTCCCGTGCTATCCGACGACGCTGCAATCCTAGCGCCGATCGACGCTGGCGGCAGGCTTCAACCTTTTTTAACCTTAACGGACCGCGGATCATCAAGATAAGCGGTCTACCGGGGGATGCTAGAGCGCTCTCCGCCGAAGTGGACACCGGTTCGGCGGAGGAAAGCGCGTCACAACAAGGGTTGAGAGCCGTGCCCGATCGCAGC
>NZ_JALNUM010000128.1:0-16392 GCF_026540795.1 Methylobacterium sp. GC_Met_2 | reverse complement strand
CACGCCTGTCCAAGCCCCTGCCCGGGTCCGTGGCCGACCCGCCACTGCGGGCCGCCTGTACCTGATGGCGCGTAGCCCTTGAGAGGATCGATGCGATGCGGACGGACCCCTTCACCGACACGTGGCTGTTCCTGATCGGGCAGCAGAGCGACGAAGTCGCCCTCGGTTGGGGGCGCTGGCTGGTCGCCGCCGGTCTCGCGCTGCTGATCCTGGCCAGCATCGTCATTGCGATCCGCGAGTGGATCGAGGACCCGGCCCAGCGGACCGGCCGCGACGTCACCCTGTGGGTGCTGCGCGTCCTGATCGGCGGCATGTGGTTCCAGGGCATGCTCTGGAAGCTGCCGCTCTTCTCCACCGAGAACGGGCTGTACTACTGGACCGGCGAGGAGGTGACGAACGCCGCCTTCGCGATCCACCGGGAATTCGTGAAGGGTGTGCTGCTGCCGACGCCGAACTTCTACGTCCTGGACGTGCTGGTGTTCTTCACGGAATTGACCTTCGCGGTGTCGCTGCTGCTCGGGCTCGGCGTCCGGATCGTCGGAGCGATCGGTGTCGCGTTCGTCGCCCAGCTGTGGCTCGGCCTGTACCTGCACCCGCAGGAATGGCCGTGGACCTACGTCTTCCTCGGCGGTCTTATGGCCCTGTTCAGCGTCTTCGCGGCGGGCCGGAGCCTGGGCCTCGACGCCGCGCTGCGCCGCCGGTACCCCCCCGGCCTCACATTCGGATGGGCCGCCGGCCTCGTCCGCGTCGCGACCTGAGGGGCGGCGAGTCAGACGGATCGGCGCCCCTCGCGGGACAGGGCCCGGGCGAGGCGCAGGAAGGTCGTGCCGATGGACCGGGCGGCGCGCATCCCCACCCGCCAGTCCCCCGAAACCTTCGAGGCGCCGCCCTGCCGCGGGCGCTGCCCGACGGCGACCTCCTCGCAGCGCAGGCCCGCCGCGGCGGCGCGCATCAGCATCTCCAAGTTCCAGCCGTAGGTCTCGTCCCGCATGCCGAGGCGCTCCAGCGCGTCGCGGCGGATCGCTCGGAAGGGGGACATGTCGGTGAAGCGCGCGCCGTAGGTGAGCCGCAGCAGCCAGCCCGCGAGATGGCCGGCGACGATCTGCTGGGGGCTCATGGCGCCCGGCTCGCGAT
Source organism: Methylobacterium sp. GC_Met_2 (assembly GCF_026540795.1). Taxonomy (NCBI): domain Bacteria; kingdom Pseudomonadati; phylum Pseudomonadota; class Alphaproteobacteria; order Hyphomicrobiales; family Methylobacteriaceae; genus Methylobacterium; species Methylobacterium sp. GC_Met_2. Next base: position 15,258 of record NZ_JALNUM010000128.1, on the reverse strand, counting down.
CACCAAGGATCCGGGAGCCGTGCACGAATTCCGCCCGGCCCGCGCGGATCGGATCGAGGAGGGCCGGGACGCGATCGAGCCGGTCGCTGCCGTCGCCATCGACGAATAGGATGATGCGGGTCTCCGGCGGCAACGCGGCGATCCCGGTCTGGATCGCCCTTCCGTAACCGCGGCGGCGCTCCAGGATCACGCGCCCGCCCGCTGCGGCCGCCCGCGCCTGGGTGGCGTCCCGCGAGCCGCCATCGACGACGAGGACCGCGTCGGCCCCGTTCGCCAGAAGCCCCGCGACAACGCCGCCGATCGCGGTTTCCTCGTCGAGGCAGGGCACGACGGCCGTGACGAAGGCTGCTGCGGTCACAGGCTCCAGCGAAGCCCGCAATTGCCGCAGGCCTGCGGCGGCGTGTCAGAGAGCAGGGCGGCCCGGAAATCCGTGTAGGCCGGGCCGTTCCAGATCGCCCGCAGGGTGTCCTGCGTGGCGTCGCCGAGGGTGTAGTTCTCGTAGCCGCGCTGCGAGAACGGCGCGATGCAGCACGGCAGCGCCCGGCCGTTGGCGGTGACGTACATGACGTTCCAGGGCCGGCGGCATAGCGACCAGGGCGAGCCGTCGGTGTTGCGGCGCAGGCTCATCCCCGGCTCGCTCGCCGCCCCCGAGGCCGAGAAGGTGAGCCCGAGGGCGCGCGCGACCGCCTCTGCCTCGGCGAGGTAATGGGACTCGTCCGCCGCCATGCGCTCGTAGAGGGCCTGATCCGGTCGCGCCATGCCGAGGGCGTCGTCTGCGAAGTAGACCAGCCGCTGGAGGTAGACCTCCTTCACGCCGGCCTCGGCCGCAACCCGCACGAAGGCGGGCAGCTCCGGCAGGGTCTCTTTGAGGCCCGTGAGCCAAGCCGAGACCCGTGGCTTCGCATAGCCCTCGCGCTCCTGCAGCGCCCGGAAGGCCCGGACGTTCTTCAGGATCCGCTCGAAATAGTCCTTGCCGCGCACCGCGATGTAGGAGGCGCGGGTGGAGGCGTCGAGCGAGACGCGCAATTCGTCCAGGCCAGCCTCGATCAGGGCCCGCCCGTTCTTCTCCGACAGGACCGTGCCGTTGGTGTTGAACAGGACGTAGGTTCCGCGATCTTTGAGGTAGCGGACCATGCGGGGCAAATCCTTGACCAGCATCGGTTCGCCGACCCCGTGGAGCACGGCGCGGCTGAGATCCGGCACCTGATCGACGATGCGCGTGAACAGGTCCCAGCTCATGTCGGCCGGCGGCTCGAGCTCGACATAGGTGCGCGGACAGGTGGTGCAGAGCAGGTTGCAGCGGTTCGTTACCTCCAGATAGAGGCAAACCGGCATGCGCTCGACGGAGGTCTCGACCGTCCGCGGCGCCGCTTCGTGGTAGCGTCGCGGGTCGACGGCCGGCGTGACGGGGTGGGTGGCCGTGGTCATCGAGTGAGCCCGGGGCGGCGGCGGATTCGGACCTGCACCAGCGCCGCAGCCGCCACCAGGGCAGCGAGGATCGCCGAGCGGGCGTCATAGGAGAGCTGCGGATCGCCAGGAACGACGTCGTAGAGCATGAAGCCTCCCACCGTGAGGACCCAACCCGGAAGCGTGGCGGCAACACTTAAAAATGGCACAGCCATCAGAAGATACCATGGGAATTCGGGCGAGAGCAGGAAGAGTAACATCACAATCGAACCATTGATGTCGCACAGGCTCCGCTCCGGCGTCCGGCTTCTTCGAAACCCGGTCCGCAGCGCCAGCACCGTCAGGATCACGAGGCAGACGGCGAGGTAGACCTGGGTATCGTGCGGCCACTCGCCGACCGACTGCCGCCAGAGCCGCAGCAGCGTGAAACCCGAGCCCGACGACAGGCCCTGCTCGTCGGCGTAGCCCGTGGCGAGGAAGCCAAGCACGCCGCTTCCGACGGACAGGTAGGGCAGATAGGCGAGCGCCATGACGACCGGCACGAGGGCGACCATCCGCCAGTCCCAGGGCCGCCACAGGCCGGGCAGCGCGATCAGGGCGAACGGCTTGGCCAGCGCCGCCAGCACGACGGAGGCCGCACCCGCGTAGCGCCGGCCGACGGCCAGCGCCAGCCACAGGCCGAGCATCATCAGGGCGATCATCAAACCGTCGACATGGCCCTCGCCCGCAATCTCCCAGACCGGGAGCGGATGCCAAGCGTAGGCCGCCACTCGGGTTTCCGGCTGTCCCGTGAGGCGCAGCAGACCGATCAGGGCGCAGATCGTCACGCCCTCGCACGCCACGAGGGCGACCTTGATCGCGAGCGGGCTCGCCGAGAAGCGGGTGACGAGGAAGAAGAAGGCCTGCGCGACCGGGGGGTAGATGGTCACCGCGTAATCGGCGCGGTTGATGAACGGGTAGACCTGCGCATCGCGCAGGAACGCCAAACTCGGATCGGCCGGCACATAGCGGTAGGGATTGATCCCGGCGCCCTGCACCATCCCGTCCCAGACGTAGCGGAAGATGTCGGTCGACAGGATCGGCGGTGCGGACAGCGCAAGGAGGCGCATGGCGAGGCCGGCCCCGACGATGACGGCCAGCGCCCGAGATCCCGCGGTGTCCTGCGTGCCGGCCGCCAAAGCGGCGATCACGCCGCCGGCGCAGGCGAGCGCCAGGAACGCATCGTCGCCGAAGCCCCGAAGGAGCGGCATGCCGAGCCCGATCAGCACGGTTCCGGCGATCCCGAGGGCCGTCAGGCGACGGACAGGGCTCACGCGTCCCGCCCTTGGGTCAGCAGCGCGCGCGTCGCGGGCGCCTGACCCCCGACGATGCCGTCCGCCGCGAAAGCGGGCGGAATGCCCGCGATCTCGTCCAGGAGGAGGCGAAACGTCGCCGCATCGTCGATGTCGTACCAGGGGGGAAGCACCTCGGCCTCCAAGCTGATGCCGGCAGCCCGCTCCAGCGTACGGGCCAGCACCGCGTCCGTGCTCCACGGGATGCCGACGAACAGTTCGGGATGGTCGGCTTTCAGCCCGATATGCGTGTAGCCGCCGTCGATGGCGGGCCCGAGCACCACGCGGTCCCCGGGGCGCCGCAGGGAGACGATTGTCTTCGTGAGCAGCGCGGCGGGCAGGGTCGGCGAGTCGGCGTTGATCAGCATGACACAGTCGTGCGCCTGTTCGGTCAAAAGACGGCGCACGGCCGTTGCGAGGATGACCCCGAAATCGGATCCCTCCTGCAGCAGCAGGCGAAAGGCGGGCGGCAGGATCGCGGCGAGCTCCGCCTCTGATCCTGCGGGTGCATAGATGCCGTATCCCTGCCTGCCCAGCGCCTCTGGGACCGCGAGCACGACAGCAGCGACATCCTCAAGGAAACAGGCGGAGAGACGGGCGGCCTTTTCTGGACCAAGGCGTGCGGCAAGGCGCGTCTTGGTCAGGCCGGGACGCGGGGCCTTGCACATGATCCCGAGCGCTGCCGTCATGCGTCCCCCATGTCGGCGCAGCGCCGCGTGCCTGAAGCTGTGATGGGACGTTGCATCCGCGGCAAAGGCAGAGCAAATCCTTGCTGGAAAGCCAAATCACAAAATGAGGTCGGATCTGGCTCACGCTGCTGCTGAGGCTCCGCGAGCTGCCTGCATCGGGCCATTCAAATCCCATACAGACCGAAAGCATGCTGTTGCGTGAGTCTTCGGGAGAAGGGCCGTCCGCTCTTGCCATGGCCACACATGGAAGCGGACAAGCCGCTTCCGGTCTCGCTCATCGGTGCCCCTGGACGTCTGTGTTGGGTGGTTTTCAGCCGGTCTGCTTCAGGGCGGCGGATGCATCGAAGCGGACATAGCCGCTGGGCCCGCTTCCGACCCCTCTAGGATCTCGGACAGGTCTGCTTACCGGCAGTGGGATGTCTATTGAGCAAAGCCTTCTATGCCGACCCCATACGTTCCATTGATCGTGGCATCGAAGATGGCATTTGATCGGCCATGACGGACAAGATCCTCTCGGCCGCCGCCAGATTGAGACTGTAGCCGTCCCCTGCGACGACCTCGTCCCGGCTATCGAGGAGGATCAGGCCGCCGCGGTTCCGAACATAAGACTGACGCCAGCGCGACTTCGACAACTTCAATCCGAGGCGCTTCGCCTGCTTCCGGAGCTGCGCGAGACGAAGGGTATCCTGGTAAGTTGGGGTCAGATCGATCTCGTGCACGGCATCCTCTCACGCCAGTGTCGTCTGAACCGCAGCCCGCCATGCAGCGCGCCGCGGTCGTCGTGCTGATGTAACGGTTCAGCACTCGAATACCCAGCCGTTGAAGGCGGGGCCGCTCACCACCGGTAGATCAGGCTGCCGATGACCGTCGCCGGCTGGTTGCGATTGCAGAACCCAAACGAGCAGGTCTGGTAGTTCCGATCGAAAATGTTGTAGCCGTTGAGCTGCGCGCGGAAGCCCTTGTACTTCGGATCGAGGGCCGCAAAGTCGTAGGCGACCAAGGCGTCGTAGAGCGTGACGGCAGTGTTGCGCACCGTGTTCTGATCGTCGGCGAAGCTCGCACCGATGTAGCGGATGCCACCGCCGATCTGCAGGCCGCGCAGAGCCGACGACGGTGGGAACGCGTAGGTCAGGAACGACGCGTAGGTATCCTGGGGGATACCCGAGACGAGGTTGCCGGCGAGCGACTGGCCGGTGAACGAGACCGAGTTCACGAACCGGATGTCGACGTGCGTGTAGGCGATGGTCAAGTTCGTGCCCGGGGCGAGATTGGCGGTCGCCTCGGCCTCGAACCCTTTAGAGCGCACGGCACCGCCGGCAGTCTGGAACGCGAGGGAGGACGCGTCGGGGATCAGGATGTTCGACTGGGTGATGTCGAAGCCGGCAAACGCGGTTTGGATGTTGGTGCCGGGGATCAGGTACTTCACGCCCGCCTCGATTTGATCACCGGTCGCCGGCTTGAACGCCTGTCCGTTCCGGTCGAGGCCCACCTGCGGGGTGAAGGTCGTGGCGTAGCTGGCATAGGGCACGAGGCCCGGCGCCAGGACGTAACCCAGTCCGACCCGGCCCGTGAACGCGCTGTTGTTCTGGCTTGAGACCGCGCTGTCGGGGGTGGCGAAATTGTCCTGGAAGACCCAATCATGTCGTCCGTTCAGGGTCAGGATGAAGTCGCCGAACTTGGCCTGATCCTGCAGATAGACGCCGATCTGCTCCTGGGTCTGGCGCGCGGCGGATCCGAGGGTCGGTGTCGCGATGAACTGCTGGCCGTAGTTCCGCGTGATCAGGTTCAGGTCCGGGGCAAGGCCGAAGCCGAGGCGCTGGCTCAGGCTGTACCGGGCGTAGTCGACGCCCCCGACCACTGTGTGGGCGACCGGGCCGGTGGCGAAGCGCGCTTCCAGCTGGTTGTCCAGCGTCTGCTGCACCAAGCCCTCGCGGATGTAGCCGGTGTCGCGCGTGCCAATCGTGTTCGCGTCGTTGATGCCGTTGATGTCGACGTACTTTCCAGTGAGAAAGACGCCGTAATGTCGGAAGTTCTGGCGAAAGACCAAATCGGGCGTGATGAAATGCTCGAAGGCGTAGCCGACGCGATACTGCGTCTGGTTGAGACCGGCGAAGGCCGGATCGCCCATGTAGTACGGGCTCGCCCGGAAACCCGGGTAGTTGTAGTAGAATGTCGTGGCCGGCGTGTTGGTCGTCTGGAACTCGCTCAGGAACGTGAACGTCGTAGCCGCGTCGGGTTTCCAGGTGAAGGCGGGCGCGATGTTGAACCGGTCGTCGTTGGTGCCGAGGCCGATGAAGGTGCCTGCCTCGCGGCGTAGGCCGGTCAGCCGGTAGGCCATGGTGCCGCCCGACCCCTCGATCGGGCCGCCGACGTCGAAGTTGCCCTGGAAGCGGTCGAAGCTGCCGGCCTGGAACTGGACCTCGCCGAACGGCACGAAGACGGGGCGCTTGCTCGTGATGTCGAGAATGCCGCCCGGCGAGCCGAGGCCGTAGAGGCCGGCGGACGGCCCGCGCAGGATGGTCACGGCCTCCGCGCCGTAAGGCTCGATGCGCGGGAAGATGAACCCGCTGCCGATCACGCGCAGGCCGTCGCGGTAAGTCCCCTGGTTGGTGAGCACGTCGAAGCCGCGGATGAAGATCTGGTCGAAGCGTGGGTCGAAGCCCGACCGGGCGGAGATGGCGCCGGGGACGTAGTTGATCGCATCGCTCAGGGTCTGGACGTTGCGGTCGTTGAGCTGCTCGCGGGTGACGACCGAGATCGATTGGGGCGTTTCGATGATGGGCGTGTTGGTCTTCGTTCCCGCAGTCGTCACGCGAGCAGTGTAGCCAGTGATGCCAGACGGGCCACCGCCACCGCCGCTGGTGGCGGCCGTGCCGCCGTCGCCCGCACTGACGTTGAGGCCGCCTGAGCCCACCGGTCCCGGGGCGGAGATGCTGGGTCCTGCCGCGTCGACTGAGATCTCATTGAGCTCGATGGTCCTATCTTGCGCTGCGGAGGCGCCCGCCAGGGCGGTGCTGGCGAGAAGGACGGCGAGGAGCAAGGAACGGTGAGACATAGATCACGCTGACACGCGCCTTGAGCGGCGCAATTCCAGTGTAATCACCGTTCACGGATCGTTGATCAAGCCGAAAAGGTGTTCTAAATCACACACTTACAACTGTTCAAATCTGAAGACGTTCTAAGCTGGAGCTTATTAAGGACCCGCTGGTCCTGCGCAAAAGCGAGCTGCCCCAAATGGTGTCCGACCGTGGGAGATCCTAAAAATGCCAACTGCATCACCCCGAACGACTGAGCCAAGGGCGGAGTTGAAGGTCCCCTTCCAAACGTTACGTCAGCTCCTGCTTCCCACTCCTAGCCGAAGTTGCTGGGCGGCTGACTAATGGCCGCTTTGGAGAAGTGCCGACGGCGGTCCGAGTGACTGGGTTGGGTCGTTATCGGACCGTCCGCTTTCCCGGTGAGGCGCCTCCGAAGCGGCCAGTGGCCGGTTGGTGCGTGTCGCCCGTCCTAACGGCGACATCCCGGTCGAGATATGCCTCTACCTACCGCGGGCCCGGCAAATCCTGGGCGCGGAGCACCTCTGGTCGCTCGTGGGCGGCCATGACCGGGATGGACGCGTCGAGGTCGTCAGGGATGCGTCGTCCGTGCTGGGATAGCGGCTGGGCGCCGTCTCGGCCCTCGTCAGCCGGGATGGCGCTGGTCACTGGCGTCCGGCAAGCCGAGCCGCTCCCTCCGACACGTCCCGGCCTGCAGTGCCTACTCCGCGAGCTCGCGCATGACCTTGATCAGGTCGGACTTGCCCTCGAAGCCGATGCCGGGAAGCTCGGGCATGACGATGTGCCCGTCCTCGACCTTCACCCCGTCCGGGAAGCCGCCGTAGGGCTGGAACAGGTCCGGGTAGCTCTCATTGCCGCCGAGCCCGAGACCCGCCGCGATATTGAGCGACATCTGGTGTCCGCCGTGCGGAATGCAGCGGGACGGCGACCAGCCGAACTGGTGCAGCACGTCGAGGGTGCGTAGGTACTCGACGAGACCGTAGGACAGGGCGCAGTCGAACTGCAGCCAGTCGCGATCCGGCCGCAGGCCGCCGTAGCGCAGGAGGTTGCGGGCGTCCTGGTGCGAGAACAGGTTCTCGCCGGTCGCCATCGGGCCCGGATAGAACTCCGACAGCGCCGCCTGCAGGGCATAGTCGAGCGGGTCCCCGACCTCCTCGTACCAGAACAGCGGGTACTCCCGCAGCATCTTGGCGTAGGCAATGGCGGTCTCCAGGTCGAACCGACCGTTCACGTCCACCGCGAGTTGCGCCTGCCCCTCGATCTCCTTCAGCACCGCCTCGATGCGGCGCTGGTCCTCGTCGATGGGCGCGCCGCCGATCTTCATCTTCACGACGTTGTAGCCGCGGTCGAGATAGCCGCGCATCTCGGCCCGTAGGGCACCGTAATCCTTGCCCGGGTAGTAGTAACCGCCGGCCGCGTAGACGAACACACGCGGATTGGCCTCGATGCCCTTCTGCTCGGCGAGCATTCGGAACAGCGGCTTGCCTGCGATCTTCGCGGTCGCGTCCCAGATCGCCATGTCGAGGGTGCCCACCGCCACCGAGCGCTCGCCGTGGCCGCCGGGCTTCTCGTTGGTCATCATCGCGGCCCACAGCTTGTGCGGGTCGAGGTTGTCGCCGACCTCATTGAGGACACTCTTCGGGTCGGCCTCCAGGATGCGGTTCTTGAACCGCTCGCGGATCAGGCCGCCCTGGCCGTAGCGACCGTTCGAGTTGAAGCCGTAGCCGACCACCCGGCGCCCCTCTCGCTCGACGTCGGTGACCACGGCCACGAGGCTCGCTGTCATCTTCGTGAAGTCGATGTAGGCGTTGCGGATGGGGGACGAGATCGGCTTGGTGACCTCGCAGACGTCGACGATGCGCATGGGTGCTCTCCTCAAGTTCGGGGCGGGTTAAAAAAGGGGTTCGGGACGGCCGGGGCTTACGACGCCTCCGGCACGGGGATGGGCAGGGCGGGTCCGGCTTCGGTCTCGGGGACGGGGCCCTCGGCGGCGACCTCCGCCCGGTTGCGATAGGCGTCCTCGGCCTTGGCCAAGTCGAAGGCACCCTCCCACTTCGCGACGACGATGGTCGCCACCGCGTTGCCGATCAGGTTGGTCACCGCCCGCGCCTCGTTCATGAAGCGGTCGACGCCGAGCAGGAGGACGAGGCCGGCGACCGGGACGGTGTGGATGCTCGACAGCGTCGCGGCGAGCGTGACGAACCCGGCGCCGGCCACGCCGGCCGACCCCTTCGAGGTCAGCAACAGCACGCCGAGCACCACGAGCTGGTCGCCGATCCCGAGCGGGGTGTTGGTGGCCTGGGCGACGAAGATCGCCGCCATGGTCAGGTAGATGCAGGTGCCGTCGGCGTTGAAGGTGTAGCCGGTCGGAAGCACCAACCCGGCCACCGACTTCTCGCAGCCGAGGCGCTCCAGCTTGGCCAGCATGCGCGGCAACACGGCTTCGGTGGAGCAGGTGCCGAAGGTGATGAGGATCTCGTCCTTGAAGTAGCCAAGGACCTTGATGAGCGGGAACCCGGTCCAGGCGCAGACCGAGCCGAGCACGAGGCCGATGAACAGGATCGAGGTCACGTAGACCCCGAGCATGAGGTAGGCGAGCGACCAGACGGTGGCGAGGCCATACTTGCCTATGGTGAAGGCGACGCCGGCTCCGGCCCCGACGGGTGCGAGCCGCATGACCATCGCGACGATGCGGAACAAGGCGTCGAGCAAGCTGTCGACGACGACGACCACGGGCTTGCCGCGCTCGCCCGCCTGCACCAGGGCGAGGCCCAGCAGCACCGAGACCAGGATGATCTGCAGCATCGCCCCCTTGGCGAACGCATCCACCATCGTCGTCGGGATGATATCCATCAGGAAGCCGACGAGGCCGGGCTGGGCCTCAGCCGTCTTGGCGTAGCCCGCGATGGCGCTGCCGTTGATGTGCGAGGCGTCGATGTTCATGCCGACGCCGGGCCGCATCACGTTCACGACGACGAGGCCGATGACCAGCGCCAGGGTCGAGACGACCTCGAAGTAGAGGAGCGCCCGCACGCCGATGCGACCGACCTCTTTCATGCTGCCCATCTTGGCGATGCCGACGACGATGGTGCCGAAGATCACCGGCGCGAGCAGCATCTTGATCAGCTTGATGAAGCCGTCGGCGAGGGGCTGCAGCGTAATGCCGACGTCCGGCAGGAAATAACCGACCAGGGCGCCGAAGACGATGGCGATGAAGACCTGGATATAAAGACGGCCGAACCATGATTTCATGGCGTGTCTCCTCCCCTTCGCCGCCGGTCGCTCGACGGAATACGAAGCCCCTCTGGCGGGGGCTTTGGGGGATGCATAAGCCTGGACACCCTCGCGAGGCCAATGCCATGTTCGGAATACGCTATGCGTGGATGGTATCGGGCATGGACCTGGATTGGCTTAAGGACTTCCTGGCCTTGGCGGAACAGAGGTCGTTCTCGCGCGCGGCCGAGGTTCGGCACGTGTCCCAGCCCGCCTTCAGCCGGCGCGTCCGCGCCCTGGAGGATTGGGTCGGCACCGCCCTGTTCGTCCGCGGCGCCCATGGGACTTCCCTGACGCCGGCAGGCGCCGAGTTCCAGCCGGCGGCCCACGCGCTTTTGCGGGACCTGGAACGCGCCCGGCGCGACGCGCAGGCAGCGGACCTGCGCGATACGGCGACGCTGTCGATTGCGGCGACCCACGCCCTGTCGTTCACGTTCTTCCCGAACTGGATCCGGGGGGTGATGCAGCGGCAAGCGCTCGGCACCCTCAACCTGATCTCGGACAGCATGGAGGCCTGCGAGGGCATCCTGCTCTCAGGCGAGGTACATTTCCTCCTCTGCCACTACCATTCGGACGCACGGACGCGGTTCGAGGCCGACCGATTCCCGAGCCTTCCCGTCGGAGACGACGTCCTGGTGCCGCTCTGTGTGCCGGGGCCCGACGACGGTCCGTCATGGTCGCTTCCCGGAACGGCGGCGGCGCCGGTCCCCCATCTGGGTTACAGCCAAGCGTCGGGCCTCGGACGCATCCTCGCGGCCTGTCGGGACCGGCAGCACAGCCACACGTCCACCGCGGTCACCTCCCACCTCGCGGCGGCGCTCATGACCATGGCGCGAAACGGGGACGGCATCGCGTGGCTGCCGCAAACCCTCGCGGCCGAAGACCTGGCCCGCGGGCTTCTCGTCCGCGCCGGGCCCGAACGGTTCGACATAACCATCGAGATCAGGCTGTTCCGGTCCCTGGAATGCCGGAACGAGGCCGCCGACAGGCTGTGGGATCACTTGCTCGAGCGGGGTTCCCGATCTGACATTCATCGAGCGGATGCCGGCTTACGGGCCTCAGGTGCCTGATCGAGCGTTCCTCGGCCCCTCCAAACCATCGATTTCGCGACCAATCGGGCGTTTGCCCCGAAGCCGACGTTCCGTCTTCGACCGAGACCGTGTCGAAACGCATTGATCGTGCGCGCCAGTGGTCGAACTGACGCTTGGACCCATCCCAGAATATCCGGGAAGGGTGGATTGCCGCTGGTCCGCTTTTGGACAGCGAATGCCTCGAAGCGGACATGCCCACGAACGGTAGCTCCGAATCCTTTGGTGCGGCCTCCTTGCCACCGCCCGATCCAGCGGGGGGCTTCGCACCACCGAACTGATCGCCCCGGCTGCGTCGCGTCGTCCGATTGGCCGGGGGGAGGATCCGATAAGGGGCTGCCGGCTAAGGCTTGAAGAATTAGCGTAACCTTTTGGACTTAAGGGGGGGGCACAACGCCATGAGCCTCAGGGACCCCTGGATAGCCGAGTGTTCTAATTGCTTTTACGCATTCATAGACTTGGTGCAGCTGGGGTCGGGGCCAGCGCGCTGCTGGCCGCACTACTACTGACCCTCGCGAGTGCGGCAACGCTCGCACTGAACGTTGCCAATCTCGCGGATAGCCGGACCGAGGTTGCGCGTTTGACGGGCGTGCTGCGCGCTACTTCCGATACGCTGGAGAGCGTGCGTGCTGCTGAGACAGGCCAGCGCGGTTATCTCTTGACCGGGCAAGAGCGCTACCTCGCCACTTACAAACGCGGCCTCCCTCGAGCCCGGAGCAACCTCTATCTGCTTGACGACTTGGTTCGAGGCGCAGATGGCCGTGTACTCGTCGAGAAGCTGCACAAGCTTATAGATTCTAAGCTTGTAGAGCTTTCTCAGACCGTGATGATGGCGGATGACAATGGAACTGAGGCCCTTCGCATCGTGCGTAATGGCTCCGGCCAGATCCTCATGGAGGAGATCGAGGCTGTAGCCCGTGCGATCACTGAGCGCAGCACCGCGGCGCTTAATGGCTTGTGGGCCGCTGATGGGGCGCAGATCAAGGCCGCGACTATTATCGCGGCTCTTACGGGGGCCCTCGCGCTTGGCTGTACGCTGCTTGGGGTATTTTTGCTTGCACGGTTGCGCGAACAAGTGGCTCGCGAGAGGGCGGAGCAAGCCAGCGCAGCCAAAACCGAGTTCCTGGCCTCGATGAGCCACGAGATCCGGACACCCCTCAACGGGGTGATCGGCTACGCTGACTTACTCTGCGAGGAGCCGAACCTCGCTCCCCGGGCGCGACAACATGCCGAGCGTATCCGCACGGCGGGCGCAGCACTGCTAACCGTCGTCAACGACATCCTCGACTTCTCTAAACTGGAGGCCGGGCAGGTCGAGATTACGTCACGGCCGTTCGCGCCTGTGGCCCTGGTCGATAACACCGTCTCGATCGTTCGGGGCTTAGCCGAGGCAAAGGGACTGACGCTTGCCGTCAGCTTAGATCCTGCGTTGCCCATGTGGTTGATCGGCGACGAGGACCGATTGCGGCAGGTGCTGCTGAACCTGCTCAACAACGCCGTGAAGTTCACCGCACGGGGCAGGATCGACTTAAGCGTAACCCTGAGCGGCTCGAAGGAGGGGGCGGTCCAATTCCGCTGTTCGGTCCAAGACACCGGCATCGGCATACCGGCGGACAAGCGCGACCGCCTGTTTCAGCGCTTCAGCCAAGTCGATGGCTCGATCGGACGGGATTTCGGCGGTAGCGGGCTTGGTCTGGCGATCTCAAAAGCGCTTGTTGAGCGCATGGGCGGGGCGATCGACGTCGAGAGCGTGATTGACCATGGCTCAACCTTCTGGTTCGCCCTCGAACTCCCTGTGGCAAGCGAACCGGCTATCGTCCTGGAGGCCTCGTCCAACTCCAGTGGTCGCTTCGGCCGACGCCTGTTGTTGGCTGAGGATGTTCCGCTGAACCAGGATCTCGCCCGAGCGATCCTGGAACGCGCCGGGCATAGTGTAGACGTGGTCAGCGACGGCGCCGCGGCGGTGGCTGCGGTGCAGGTCAAGACGTACGACCTCGTGCTGATGGACATCCAGATGCCGGGAATGGACGGCATGAGCGCCACGCGGCACATCCGTGCCCTGGAGGGTGCTGCCGTGCGCATGCCGATCGTAGCTATGACGCCAACGTTCTGCCGGAACAGGTGGCAGAGTTCCGCGCCGCGGGCATGGACGATCACATCGGCAAGCCGTTTCGGCAAGACGCGCTTCTCTCGGTGGTCGCTCGCTGGGCCTCGGATGGAGCACACGCGGCAGTGATCTCGGACCTCGACAGCTCCGTCTTCAACGAGATGCGCGATATGGTCGGCCACGAGCGCATGGTCGGCCTGCTTGCGATGCTGGCGGATGAACTCACGCAGCGGTTCGGACCGTCCTCCCACTCTCACGAACGCAAGCAAATCGCCGAGGATGCGCACGCGATGGTGTCGGCTACGAGCATGGTGGGCTTCGCTTCACTCGCAACTCTTTGCAGAGAAGTCGAAACGGTTTGCCGCTCGAAAGAGGACCACACAGTACTTTTAGGAATCTTGCGCGCCCGCTCATCCGAGACCGTCGCCCGTATCGCCACCATTCGCTCTGAACTAACTTTGAGTCTTGCGGGTTGATTGCTCAGAAATACGGGCGCTCTATCAGCTGTTTTGGTGGAGATCCGCAATAATAATCCCATCAAATAGTTTTCCGAGTCCGGAATTTTACATATAATCTGTGACGAACCCCGATCAATATTTGCTCAGGACGATGCGCCTGCTCCGTGGTCTTTCTTGGCGATGGACCTGCCGCTTACGGCCAAATCAAGTTGCGTTACAAAGCGACTCTGAATGGCGGGGCTGGGTGGAAAGCAGTCGGGCAGCTTTCGTGAGGAACCTGCCGTATAGGGGACGTTAAGAGCCCAATTCGATCCGCTTAGTTTCCTCATGGGACGCAGCACGGAGTGTGAGATGAAGCGTTTCCGGACTGGCGTTCTCGACATCGGCTACAACGAAGGCGGACCGCCCGACGGTCCGCCCGTCCTTGTGCTTCATGGTTGGCCGGATGATCCGTCTGGGATGGTGAACGTTCAGCAACATTTGCACGACGCCGGTCTCCGCACGATCGCTCCGTGGTTGCGCGGCTTCGGCGGCACGCAGTTCCTATCAAATGAGACGTTGCGCGACGGCAGGGCGCTCGTTCTTGCGCAGGACGCTATCGATCTTCTGAATGGTCTGGGCATCGAACGATGTATGGTCATCGGGCACGATTGGGGTGGCCGCGCTGCTTACAATTTGGCAGCGCTTATCCCAGACCGGCTCGAAATGATCGCGGTGCTCGCCATAGGCTACGCACCCTTCGGTCGATTCGAGACACCTGATTTCAAGCAGGCGCGTCGTTGGTGGTATCAGTGGTACATGAATACCGATGGCGGCGCGGAGCGGGTGCGGGCAGACCCGATCGGCTTTGCTCGGGCGCAATGGGATAGCTGGTCGCCTGCCGGATGGTACGAGGAGGCCGCGTTCGTTCGAGCTGCCGAGAGCTTCCTCAATCCCGACTGGGTAGCGATCACGCTTCATGGCTATCGGTCTCGGTGGCTGCCTGAGGCCGTCGACGAGCGATATGCGGGCGTCGATCAGACGATTGCCCGCACCGGCAAACTCCGCGTTCCGACGTTGATGATCCAAGGGGATGCTGACGCGTGCGACCCGCCGTCGGCCTCGGCTGACGATGCCCGCTGGTTTGAGAACCGCTACGAGCGATTGGTCTTACCTGCCGTTGGTCATTTCCCGGCGCGCGAAGAACCGGATGCGGTCGCTCGCGCGATCCTTCGCTTCCGCCAGGAGACGTTGCGAGCTTAGTTGGGTGGAGACTGCCTCCGCTTTTCGGGGCCGAATTACCGTCGGCGATTGTTCGGATAGGGTCGGAAGCGCGACGGCTGCGATGGGTGGAAATCTGCCAGTCCGCTTGTGGATGCAGAAGCCAAGCAGCGGACGTCCAAGGTCCAGCAGAAGCTGGCCGAAGACTGACAGGCTGGTTTCCGCTGGGCGATGCGAACGTGCGGACATGAGCCTATTGCCGCCACCGATCTTTCTCGGGCCTTCGGACGATAGGCTGGCGACTCGGCTGGGTGGAAAACCGCCTGCTTAAAATAGCGTGAGTGCGGCCAGGTCGCGGCATAAGGTGCCATGCCCCCGAGAAGCTGGGTATCATCCGGCTGTTCGAGCAGTCCCACCTGCCGGCGCGCGCTACCCTGAACAAGCTCGGCATCATTTGAGCGACGTTCCACCGCTGGTACGAGGCCTACAGTCGGGACGGCTCCGAGGGCCAGGCCAACCGCTTTCCGCCGATACCCTCGACAGAATGAGTCCCCTCCAGAGCCAAGCCGCCATCGATTTCCTTAGCAGGCAGCTATGCCATCAGTTCAAGGGGGCGGCGGTTAAGCTAAACTGCTCGGGGAGGTTCAGCAGC
>NZ_JALNUM010000127.1:0-16532 GCF_026540795.1 Methylobacterium sp. GC_Met_2 | reverse complement strand
CAGAGCCAGCGGCGGCCCCGGGAAGGCCGGGGCCGCCACCCCGGTCAGCGCCATGCTGCGCGGCAGGCCGCGCCCCGGCCCGGCCCGGGGCGGGACGCCGCTCGCCTCGACCCGGCGGCCGGTGGGGGCGTCGTCGATCCGGTCGATCTTGCGCAGCACCGTACCGCCGGGCACGTCCGCCGGGACCGCAAGGAGGTCGCCGGGCTCCAGTTCGACCCGGCGCGGGCTCAGCGTGAAGACCGCGCTGTCGCGGGCCGCGATGATCCGGTCGAGCATGGCCTCGGCGAGGCCGTCGCCGGTCTCGCGCCGGGTGACGATCGCGGCCTCGATCCGGGTCTCGTGCCGCCGCTCGCCCACGGGCCGCACCGCCGCCGCCGTGGCGCGGCGGTAATCCGGGCTCTCGGATTCGGTGAGGCCGAGCGCGACCGAGCGCGGCAGGGCGCTCTCCTCAGCCCGCACCTGACGGAGCACGGGCTTCTCCGCGGAGAGCCGGACGAGGTCGGCCTCGTCCAGCACCACCGGCCGGTCCCGGCGCGGTCCGCGCAGGCGCAACCGGCCCGCCACCGCCGAGACGTCGAGCCCGTAGACCTGGGCCAGGGTCTCCAGGGCGCCCCGCGCCGAGAGCGGCCGGTCGAGCACGTAGCCGTCGAGATAGGCCGCGGCCTCCACGGAGACCGGGGCGTTGAAGCCGAAATCGGCCAGGATCCTCAGGACCAGCAGGTCGAGGTCGCAGCCCTCGATCCGCCCGGTGATCCAGTGGCCGACCCGCCAGTTGCCGATATCGGCCCAGACCCCGCGTACGGTCGGGAAGGCCGGATAGGGCCGCGCATCCCAGGCCCAGATGAAGATCCCGGCCGGATCGACCATCCGCCCGCCATAGACCGGCGAGACCGGGTTGTCGGCCTCCCGGAAGCCAGGCACACCCGGATCGAACCGGGCGATCGCCGCCTCCAAGCCGCGGAGCTGGATCAGCTCGTCCCGGAGCGCCCGGGATTCCGGCGGGAAGGCGTTCTCGACCGATTTCGGATCGGGGAAGACGTTGGGCCCGTTCGTGCCCTTGTCGACCGCCGGCACGCCGAGTTCGGTGAGCCAGATCGGCTTTCCCATCGGTACCCACGCCGTCGTCCGGGTCTCGACGCCGCCGTCGCGCTCGACATGCGGGTTCGACCACCACGCCAC
The DNA here is from genome assembly GCF_026540795.1 of Methylobacterium sp. GC_Met_2. Lineage (NCBI taxonomy): Bacteria > Pseudomonadati > Pseudomonadota > Alphaproteobacteria > Hyphomicrobiales > Methylobacteriaceae > Methylobacterium > Methylobacterium sp. GC_Met_2. The sequence goes on along the minus strand of NZ_JALNUM010000127.1, from coordinate 15,353 downwards.
GAGGTCCTTGACCCGGTAGATCCAGGGCTTGCCGATGGCGCCGTCGGTGATCGGGACGCGGTCCTGGGCGGCGCGGGCGGCCCCGTCAGGGTAGTACCAGTCGAAGGCTTCACCGGAGGCGCCGCGCTCCTTGAGGTAGGCGCGGTCGTAGATGTCGCCCGCAGCGGCGAGGTCGGCGTGGTCCGGCATGTCGCGCCAGTCGGAGACCGGAGCGTACCAGTCGATCCCGACCGCCGCGATGTTCGGGTCGGCGAACAGGTCGTCGAGGGGGAAGCGGATCGTGGCACCCCCGTCGAGGACATGGGCGCCGTACTCGGTCCAGTCCGCGCCGTAGACCAGGGCGACGCCGGGGCCGAGGCGCTCGCGCACGGCCGCCGCGATCGCCCGGAAGGCCTGCACGGCCGGGTAGCCGGACGCACCCCGCACCCGGGTCAGTCCGACATACTCGCTGCCGATCACGAAGCCCGCGATCGGCACGCCGGCTTGGGCCCACCGGGCCGCAAGGTCGGCGTAGTGCAGGATCTCCGCGTCGTAGCCGTTGGCGAAGAAGGCCGCGACCTGCGCGTCGGCCCCGGACGTCCCGTCCGGACTCCCCGGGAGGCCGGGCGCCGGATCGCAGGTGATGCGCCCCCGCCAGGGAAAGGGCGGCTGCGTCGCGCCAGGCTGGCGCGGATCGGGCAGCCCGTTGCCGGGTGGCACGTCCATCATCACGAAGGGATAGAGCAGCACCTCCAACCCGCGGCGGACCAGCTCGGCGACCAGCCGGGTCAGGCCGTCGTCGCTCGGGGTCCCGCCATAGGCCGGATTGCCGTCCGGCAGGATCGAGACCACCTCGGCATCCGCGCGGGTGATCCCGGCGACGCGCCAATCGGCCGGCAGGGCCTGCTTATGCCGGGCCTCGACCTTCGGCACCACCCGGCAGGATCCGGCGCGCATATCGGTGCCGAACCACGTCGCCACCACGGCGACCCGCCGCAGGTTGGGGCACAGGGCCTGGAGCGCGTCCAGGGAGGCAAGGACGTCGGTGGCGCGCTGGAGCTGGTGCCGGTTGGCGGCCTCGGTCCGGCCGAGGCCGAGATCCACGGTGACGGGGTCCGGGTCGAGGCCGAACTCGCTGGCGCCGGGGATCATCTCGACGGCGCGGATCCGGCCATAGAGCCCGTTGATGGGGCGGATCACCTCGAAGGCGAATTGCGGGATGCGGTTGCCGAAATCGGCGAGCGGCAGACCCTCGAACACCACGTAGGCGAGGCCGCGATAGGCGGGCGTGGTCTCCGCCCCCTCCTTGGCGACGATCAGCGGGTCGGGCTCCTGGTCCGGCCGGCCGGTGTAGACCCGGATGGTGAGGCCGTCCTGATCGATCTCCCGGCCGTCCGCCCAGATCCGGCGGATGCAGGCGATCTCCCCCTCGCACAGCCCGACCGCGAGGTTGGCGAAGTAGGTGTAGCGCGTGGTGACGGTCTTCTGCCCGCTCATGCCCTTGGCGGGCGTGGCGGCGCGCTGCACCGTGGTGTTGGCGACTTCGAGCGGGCGCGTCGCCCAGATCAGGCTCCCGCCGATCCGGGCGCGTCCATAGACCCGCGGGATCGGATCGCCCTCCGTGGAGGTGAGCCCGGAGACATCGGCGAGCCGCGGCCCCGCGACGAAGCGGGTGTGCGACCCCGAGCCGGACAACGCGCCGTCGAGCCCGGCGCCCGCGACGGCGCCCAGGGTGCGCCCGACGACGGCGCCGATCGGGCCGCCGAGGGCCGTGCCCACCGCCGCCCCGGCCGAGGACAGGATCAGCGTGGCCATGGCAGGGCTCCCTGGTGAAACGTCGGGCGGGTCTGGGCCGGAAAAGCCTCTGCGAGGCCCTGACGCCCGGCGCGACGCTTCGCTACGAGACCTTCCGCAAGGTCATGGACGTCGTGGGCTGCGAGCTGACCGTGGCGGCCGGATCGTCCTGAACTGGGTCTGACCCGCCCTCCGGAAACCGGAATAGCCCGGTCATGTGCCGCCGCCACCATCCGGTGAGCGCCACCTCGGTGACGACCGCGCCGTCATGGGCGTGGATCATGGCGCCGTCACCGGTGGCGATGGCGCAGTGGCGGGCCGGCAGGTGGCGGCGGAAGGCGAAGAGCAACACGTCGCCCGCCCGCGCCGCAGCCTCAGCCAGCGGCCCCGGCACCGGCACGAGGTGGCGCAGGGCCGCCTCGGTCAGCGGATCGGTGCCGGGGGCAGCCGATTCCGCCCAGGTGCCCGAATAGGGCGGCACCGCCTCGGGCTCGGCGCCGTAGAGCCCGCGCCAGACCCCGCGCAGCAGCCCGAGACAGTCGCAGCCGATCCCGCGCAACGAGGCCTGATGCCGGTAGGGCGTGCCGAGCCACAGCCGCGCCTCGCCCAAAGCGGCCGCGCCGATCTCCCGTCGCATCGCGCTCATCGGTACAGGCTCCCGCCGTCGAGGATGGGGTCCGAGCCCGGCACCGCACGCATCACCGTGTCGTTGCCGGGCATGTGCGGAAAGCCCTGGAAGTTGACCGCGTTGGCGAAGCGGTCCCGGCAGGTGGCGAGGCGCTTGTCGCAGCCTGCGGTCAGCGTGAAGGTATCGTCGGCGGCGACCGGCCGGGGCGGCACGGTCCAGAGCTCGATCAGGCCGCCGAGCTGCAAGCGCACATCCGCGGCGAGCCCGGCATTGGCGCCCCCGGTCCAGGCGAGACGGCCGCCGGTGAACAGGCCATCCGCAAAATCCCCCGCCAGGGTCGCCGCGAGCGTGGCGGGCTCCGGCATGCCGATGACGCGGCCGGCGATCCGCCACGCCGCGAGGTCGACCTGGCAGCGCCCGTTCCCGAGATCGGCCCCGCAGGTGGCGCGATAGGTCCGGCCACGCTCCGCATCCAACCGGTGCGCGAGGCCGCGCAGCTCCGCCACGAAGGCATCGCCCTCCCGGCGCACCTCGCCGATCGTGGCGAGGTCGAGGAGCAGGCGGGTCCCGGTGTCGGCCCAGTCGACCAGCCAGGTCTCGACGGAGGCGCCGTCGTAGAGGCCGCCGGCGATGTCGGCCTCGGTCAGGCCGAGGCTGCTGAGCGCCCCGGCCACGTCACCCCCCGAGACCGCGAAACCGGATTCCGCGCTGGCCTCGGCGGCGTCCAGTCCGGTTCGGGCAAGGTGGACGAGGCCCGCGACGGTCAGGTCGCGGTCGTGGTCGGTGAAACCGAGGGCGAGGCCGTCCCGCCGCCGCAAGGACCAGCAGCGGCACAGGGTGGTCACGCCCCCCGCGAGATGGGTCGCGAAGGCCTCCGGAATGTCGCGCATGGATCCTCCTTCAGGGCACGATCTCAACGAGCGGCACCCGTGGGATCTCCCCGGCCGTGAAGGCCGCGAGGTCGATGGTGAGTTCGTCGGTGTCGAAGCGGACCGGCACATCGAAGGCGAAGCCCGCGGTGACGGCGACGCCGGACGCCGGGACATGGCCGGGCGTGAAGGTGACGCGGCCGGTCGTCGGGTCGCACGCGAAGTCCTCGGGCCCGACCTCCTGGCCGGAGACCGCGACCCGGACGCTTCCGGCCACCGGCTTGGCGATCCGGCGGCGATAGGGCGCGAAGCCGGTCCCGTAGCTCTTCACCAGCGAGAAGCGCGCGGTGGTTCCGTCGCCGGTGCCGAGCGGCTGGTCGAGGGGCCCGATCGCCCGGCCCGGTGGTCCGGAGCGGCCATCGACCCGGTCGCGGAAGCGGAAGCCGTAGAGGCGGCCCCGCCGCTCCTCGAAGAAGGCCAGGACCGCGTGGAGCGCGTCGAGCCCGCGCAGCCCGAAGCCGGCATCGTAGCGGCGTCGGGAATCGGCCCAGCGGCCGTTCCGGTGCTCCCGTCCGGACGCCAGGGTGACGATCTCGGTCAGCCGCTGCGGGCCGCCGCTCATGCGCAGCGACACGTCGAGGGGAAACAGCACCTCGTGGAAATCGTCGGCCATGGCGGTCCCAAGGGTTGGCGCTGGAGGGTTGGCGCTGGACGGTTCTTCGGCTTCTCACGTCGCCCGCTGGCCACGCGCCACCGCTCGGGCGAGGCTTGCGGTCACCTGCGCCTCGGACCGGCGGAACGCCGCCGGGTCGGGCGTGGCGATGTTGACCGTCACGGAGACCGGCCGCGCCGAGGCCCCGCCCCCCGCGACGCCCAGGCGCCCGTCCGCGCCGCGAGCCAGCGGCAGGATCGCCTCCGGCCCGGCCTCGCCCATGAGGCCGGTCCCGCCCGCCATAGGGAAATAGGTCGGCGCCGCCACCACCCCGCCGGCCGCGAAGGGCTGCACCCGCCCTCCGCGGAACACGCCGCCCCGGGCGAAGCCGGGCTCGGAGCCCGCACCCAGCACGGAATTGATGAGGCCGGTGACCCCGGACTGGATCGCGCCCCCCGCCGCCCGGGTCGCCGCGCCGGCGAGCCGCGTGCCGATCCTCCCGAGCACGCCGTCGAGGCTCCGGCCGGAGGCGGCGCCCCGGGTCAGCGCCGTGTCGAGGCTGCGGCCGAAATTCTGGGCCAGTCGGTCGAGGGTTTGGAGCCGCTCGGCCCGTGCGGAATCCTGCATGTCGGCTTGGGTGTCGGCCATCTTTCAGCCCCGTCTCAGGTCCGGTCGGGATAGGCGGCGAGCAGATCCTCGAAGGCCGCCCGGCTCAGCGCCTCCGACCGGGCGCGCCGGCCGAGGGCTGCGGCGAACTCCCGTGGGGTCGCCGACCAGAAGTCGCCGGGGCGCCAGCCCAGCACGCCGAGGCCGAGGGACATGGCGTCGTCCCACGGGAAGGCATTCGGCAGGCGGGTCGGGACCGGGGCATCCGGCTCCGATCCTGGAGCGCTCTCCGCCGAAGGGAGGGGCGTCTCTCCCGAATAAGGCGCGGGTCCCCTCTCCCGTGCGGGAGAGGGACAGGGTGAGGGATACGCGGATTCCGATGGAGGCGCGCACGCGACGCGCGTCGACGGAGCGATCAAGTCTGCGGGTTCTCGTCCCTCACCCGGGCCGTCTCCCGCACGGGAGAGGGAGTCCGTCGCGTCCACCAGGCGCGCCGGCGCGCCACTGTCGTGTACCGTGTCTCGATGTGATCGGGCGGCCTCCTGAGGCGGGTTTGCCGTCCCCGGCGCCTCCCCGAACGCGGCGGCGAGCACCGCCCCGAGGGCCGTCGTGACGTCATCGAGCCCGCCGGCCAGCGGCAGCCCCGCCACCGCCGCGTCGTCGAGGTCATGGCCGCCGCCCCGCAGGGCGACGCCCAGCAGGGCGATCAGGTCGCGGGCCGAGAGCCGGCCGGCCGTGAAGCGCGCGGCGAGGCCCGTGAGATCGCCGGCCCCGAGCAGATCCTCCAGCTCGGCCAGCGCCCCGAGGGTGAGGCAGAGGGTGTAGCGCCGTCCGCCGAGGTCGAGCGGCACGGCGCCGCGGATCCGGTTCGCCATGGGACTCCCCTCGGGCTCAGGCCGCCGCGAAGGCGAGCGCGCCCGCCGAATCGAGGCTCATGTCGAAGGTCACCTCGCCGGCGTGGTCGCCGCGGTATTCCAGGCTCGCGATCTGGAACGGGCCCTCCAGGATCCCGAAGGCCGGCACCACGATCTGGAAGGTCTCGATGACCCCTTCGAAGAAGATAAGGCGCAGCCGCGCGTCCGAGGCTTGGTCGCGGAACACGCCCGACCCGGCGACCGCGGCCCGGCGCACCCCGGCCCCGGCGAGCAATTCGCGCCAGCGCCCGGCGGAATCGGCGTTGGTGATGTCCACGGTCTCGGCGTTCAGGGTGATCTGGCGGCTGCGCAGGCCCGCCACCGCCACGAAGCCGCCCGCGCCGTCGCCAGCCCGGATCAGCAGGTCCTTGCCCTTCTGCGCGCCCATCGGATTCCTCCTCGTAACCACAGTGGCCCATGAGGCTGACGCCTCCCGCGCGAACCGCCGCATGGGCGGCGACGCGCATTCGCGCTCGCCGACGGCCGTCGGGATCAAAGAATCTCGGTGAGGGCCTCGACGGTGAGGCTCGCCCGCGCCTCGCCGGTCCGGGTGTCGCGGTGGACCTTGATGGCGCGCACCCGCAGGGTCACGAGCCGGCAGCCGGCGAGCGGCATCGCCGTGTCGGCGAGCAGCGCCGCCATGCGCTCGGCGGCGTCGAGCGCGGTGCGTACCGAGCCCGGCCGGGCGATCACCGCGATCTCGTGGGTGTGGCGGTGGCGCTCGGCCCCGTCGACGGAATCGTCCTGGATCTCGGAATCGCCGAACAGGGCGTAGACCGGGAGCACGCCCCGGGGCGGCTCGTCGTAGAGCCGGACACGGCCGCCCAGCAGCGCCGCGAGGGCGGCATCCGGGGTGAAGCGCGCGATCAGGCCAGCGCGCAAGGCCAGGAGCGGGCTCGGATCGGTCACGACAGGTTCTCCCGCGGCAGTTCCTCGACGTGGCAGATGCAGTCGCGGCCCCGCCCGTCGGGCTCGGTCACGGCGCGGATCGCGAAGCGGCGGGGGCCGGCGGCGAGCCGCATGGTCGGATCGAGGTCGGCCCGGCCCCGCAGGGTGATGCGGTAGGCGGACAGCGTGTCGGTCCGGCCGCCCTCGGGCCGGTCGACCACTCCGGCGGGCGCCAGGGCGCCCCACAGGACCGGGCCGGCCACGTAGCGGCGCAGCACGCCGCCGAACCCGTCCGGCGACTCCAGCGGGCGTTCCAGCACGAAGCGCCGCCGGGTGCCGAGCGGCGGGTGACGGGGCATGCTCGCCATCGGCCGGTCTCCGGTGCCGGCCATCACAGGCGCATCCGGCGGAAGGGCGCGGCGAGGTCGGCGGCGTCGGTGCGGATGCCGTCCGCTTCGTCGCCCCGGTGCTCGTAGCGGGCGGCGGCCAGACGCAGGATCGCGAGCCGCAGGGGCGCCGGCAGGGGCGGCCCGTCGCCGCCGAACCCGGCCGCGACCTCGATCAGGATTGTGCGCCCGGCGGGGTCCGGCACCGCCGGGTCGATCAGCAGGCACGGTGCCTCGATCGGGTCGGGCCCGGGACGCACCAGCCCTTCGGCGAGGTCGGTCACTTCCTCCGCCCCCGCGAGTCCGGCGCGGAGGACGGACACCAGCGGGCTCAGCGGCAGCGGCACCTGCCCGTCCGGCGGCCAGGCGGCGAGCGCGATCCGGTAGCGGCCCGGCACCAGGATCCGGCGCGTCTCGATCTCCAGGCAGGCGCGCACCGCCACGATCAGGGCCTGGAGCAGCGCGTCCTCGGCGCCCGCGTCGTCGGAGTCGAAGCGCAGGTAGGCGCGCAGCTCCGCGACGCTCACCGGCTCGACGGCGGCGGCATCGATGCGTAACGGGATCATGGTGCGTCCCTCTTGAGCGGTGGTCCGATGCTGGTCTCGAAGTGCCGCCCGGCGGCCATCGCCGTCCTCGCGGTCGCCCTGTCGCTGGCGGGCGGCCCGGTGCGCGCCATCGTGGGCGGGTCCGAGACGGCGCCCGGCGGGGCCGTGATGGTCCTGTCCGCGAAGGGCGGCGTCTGCACGGGCGTGGTGCTCGCTCCCGACACGGTGCTCACCGCCGGCCATTGCCTCGCCGACGCCGTGCAGCACCGGGTGCATTTCCGCGACGAGTCCGGGGCGCCGGTGCTGGTCGAGGTGGCGGCGCGGGCGGTGCATCCGGGCTACGACGCGGGCGCCGCGAAGGCCCGGCGGCGGTCCATCGACCTCGCGCTTCTGCGCACGGCGACGCCGCTGCCGGCGCGCTTCGCACCGGTGACCTTGAGCACCGCGCCGCCACGGGCGGGTGAAGACCTGACCCTCGGCGGCTACGGCGCCGCCAGGCCCGGGGATCCGCGCTCCACCGGCACCTACCGCAGCCTGAATCTACCGGTGATCGAGCCCTACGGGCCGAGCCGCATCCTGGTCTGGCTCAAGGGCAGCGCCGGCGGGGCCTGCCAGGGCGATTCCGGCGGTCCGATCATCGGGCCGGACGGCGCCGTGCGAGCGCTCGCCGCCTGGATCGGAGGCACCTGCGGCGGCCTCACCCAGGGCGTCCTGGTCGGGCCGCAACGCGGCTGGATTGATCAGGTGCTCAGCGGATGGGGCCTGCGCGCCCGCTGGACCGAGTAGTACGCCGCTGGGGACGGCCCGCCCCCTGCGCAGTCTGCATCGCCCACGGACCCGCAGGACCGAATACGGATCGGTTACTGAACCGAACGCGTTAACACCTGACTCCGTCTCGCGACAGGTCTCGGGAATAACGGGTCGGCGCGATGCCGAGGTCTTTTGTCGACCGGGCGGCCATCCCAAGCGGGATTCGCTCCCGGGCACGACAAGGGCGGTTGCGCACGCGAGGACGAGCCAGCCCCGGGGTATCCGCGACGCATGTTGAACCACCGACAACGCCTGGGCTGGGGCCTGACGCTCTCGATGACGGCGATTATCCTCTGGGCCGCGGCCTCCTATTTGCGCGGCACTGTGATCTGGTGGCTCTGAGCCGTCTCAGGGCCGCGCCCGGCTGCGCAGCGAGCCCCGCGCGGCCGTGACGCCGACGTGGCCGAATGCGGCGTCGGAGCCCTCCTCCGCGCGCTTGCGGTATTCACACATCGGTTTCGGACATACCGGTTCGGGGCCGAGCGCAGGTCCCCTCTCGCCTGCGGGCTACGATGCACACCCATCGCCGGCCGCGACGCGCGCTCCTCCCCTTGTGGGGAGGAGTTGGAGGTGGGGGTGGTGCAGAAGGCACCGTCACGCTCGATCCTGAACCACCCCCACCGCTGATCCCTCCCCGCACGAGAGAAGGAGCCAGTCGCGCTCCGTCACGAACGTCAATGCCCAATCCAAATCTATGAATGTTGCAGCCCCCGCGCGGGCTACGATGTTCTCAGATCTCCGGTGGATACCGGCATGGGCGGCAAAGCGCGACGTGCCTGCCGGCGTGAGTTCGTCGCGGTCCAGCACGTGACGATCGGGAACGGCCCAAGGCTGTGCTCCGATGCGCGCTCGCAGGTCGAACCCACACCCCCTTCGGCAAAGAGCACTCTAATCACGGCGCCTGTGCTTGAGATAAGCACCAAGCATGAAGCCACCCTGCAGAGCGGACATGTAGGCAAGCAGGATCAAAATATCTGCAAACTGGAAACTCGAATTCAGAAGAATGCGGATAATATCAGCGACAAGGAATACTAAACAGGCAATAATGACGAAGCCAACCCGGAAGTACCACCCCATTACCGCGCCAGCCAAGGCAACCACCAGCAAGCCGATCATTGTTTCGGATCCCCAGGACCACTGCTGCAATCAGATCGCTCATGGCTGAGACGTCCTGATATTCTTCCCGGGAGACCCGTGTGGCAGATACTCGACGTGCATGCGGCGTGCCGTGCCCTTCGGTCAAACATGGCACCAGCCCTTACCGAGGCGGGTTGCGCGTGTCCTCGTTCATAGCACGGTAGGGCTACCGTATCGTTTCGCAAGCGGATGGCATTTGCCAAAAACCGCTCCTTCTGTCCGGGAAATCGGCGGATCGCCTTCTCTCCATGCGTCAACCGCGACCCGGGGCGGGGCTCGCGCCAGTCGCAGACACATCATGTGACGCGAGCCCGTCGGCACGCCGCCCCGCGCGAAACCGCTGAAAAACCTCGGCGAGGCAGGCCTGGATGGATCGGATCCGCAGGGAACATCAGCTTGGCCAGGACATTCCCTTGCACTAGGCTCCGCCTCGTCGCCCGCCTGTCTGGGGCGTGCCACCCGCGCCGACCGCGCCCCGGAGTGCCCGATGTTCCCTCGCCCGATCCGCAAGACCGGCTTCCGCGGGCATCCTGCACGCGGGCGTTTCGGGGGCGGCCTGCTGGGTGCGGCGCTGCTCGGGGCGTTGGCCGGACTGCTCCCCGCACCCGCCTCCGCGGTGATCAACGGCGTGACCACCCGCGATCCGAACGGGGCGCGCAGCTTCGTCGTCCGCATCGAGAGCACGGAGGGCGAGATCTGCTCCGGCACGCTGATCGCCCCGGATCTCGTCCTCAGCGCCGCCCATTGCGTGATGCGTCCGGCGGGCTACACGGTGATCGGCGTCGACCGGGGCTTCCGCCAGCGCCGCACGTCGGTGATCGTCACGACGATGCATCCCGATTTCGTGCCCGGCACGACGCCGGAGGAGCAGCCCGGCGTCGATCTGGCGCTGCTCAAGCTCGAACGCCCCCTCGGCCCCGATTACGCCCCGCTCGATCCGCGCGGCGCCAGCTCGATCACCACCGGCGAGCCGGTCGACATCGCGGGCTTCGGCGTGGTCGCCGAGAACCGGCGCGGCTCGGCCCGCACCTTGCGGCTGGCGCATCTCGTCTCGATTGGCTCGCTGCAGGTCGCCAACCGGGTGACCGTGGTGACGGACCGCCGACGCATGGCCGAGACGGCGGGAGCCGGCGCGTGCCTGGGCGATTCCGGCGGCCCGATCCTTACCGGCGGACCGGGCGGCTACCGGATCGTCGGCGTGGTGAGCTGGTCGAGCGGGGCCCTGCAGCAGGGAACCCGCCGGACCGCCTGCGGCGGCTTCACCGCGGTGACCCCGGTGGCCGAGCATGCCGGGTGGATCTCGGCGCGCGCGGCCGAACTGTCACAGATGCAGGTGAGCGATGCGCTGCCGCGCGGCAACCGGCCCGTCTGGACGGCGCGCACCCGCCGCAACTAGCTGCCGATAAGCGGTCCGGAACAGGGACTTAGCGCAACTCTCGATCGCGCCGTGACGGCCAGGCGCGCCAAGTGCTGGCAGACACCCGGCGTTCCCTGGACCGGTCACGCCCGGGGAACCTGTGGCCGCATCGACACTTTCGCTTCCGAACCTTTCAACCACACGGAGCGCGATTATGGCCGACACCGGCACCAGCAACACCCCCCGGTCGCACAAGACCCGCAACAACACCGACTCGAACGCCAAGAAGGTCTCGGTCGAAGCCCTCAACGCCCGGCTGGCGGACGGTATCGACCTCGCGCTGGCGATCAAGCAGGCGCACTGGAACCTGAAGGGCCCGCAGTTCATCGGCGTGCACGAGATGCTCGACGGGTTCCGCACCGAGATCGACGAGTTCAACGACAGCGTCGCCGAGCGTGCGGTCCAGCTTGGCGCCACGGCCTTCGGCTCGACCCAGGTGGTCGCCGAGCGGACCAAGCTTCCGGCCTACCCGACCGGGATCTACGCGATCGCCGATCACATCGCCGCGCTGATCGACAGCTACGCCACCTACGCCAACGCGGTCCGCGAGAACATCGACGAGACCGACGAGGCCGGCGATCCCGACACGGCCGATCTCTTCACGGAGATCTCCCGGGCGGTCGACAAGCACCTCTGGTTCCTCGAGGCCCACGTGCAGGAGCCGACCGGCACCCTGCGCGACGGCAATTCGGGACGCTGAGGCGGTCGTCGGGCTGCGGGTCGCGTCCGTCGTGCGACGCGACCCATATGCAATCCACCTTCCCCCCTCTGCGAGCGACGATGTTCACCCATCTCCGTCTGGCAGTGGGGTCGATGGGAGAACGCGACGGGCTCCCTCTCCCGAGCGGGAGAGGGGACCTGCGCTCCATCCTGCGGCCGACTCGGCGCGCACGTTGCGTGAAGCGGCAGCCTCTGCGGGGGAGGGATTCCTGTCCTTATTCGAGCCGCTCAACCGAACTTCAGCAGCTTGATCGCATCGTAATCCTGTACCCCGCCGCCGACGCGCTTGGTGGTGTAGAACAGCACGTAGGGCTTGGCGGAATACGGGTCGCGCAGCACGCGCATCCCGGTGCGGTCCACCACCAGATAGCCCCGGCGGAAATCGCCGAAGGCGACCGACAGGCTGTCCTTGGCGAGATCGGGCATCGCCTCGGCCTCCGTCACCGGGAAACCGACCAGGGTCGCGGGCCGGCCGGCGGCGAGGGGCGGCTGCCAGAGGTAGTTGCCTTCGGAATCCTTGAACTTCCGGATCGCGCTCTGGGTGCGCCGGTTCATCACGAAGCCGGCATTCTGGCGATAGCCCGCCCTGAGGCCGTAGATCAGGTCGAACAGCACGTCCCCCGGGTTGCCCGACGGGAAGGCCCCGGCCGCGCCCGTGGCCACGAAACCGAGCTTGCCCGGCACCCAGGCCGAATTCGCGACCGTGTCGTAGTTCAAGAAACCCCGCGGGCGGCTCGCGCCGTTGCCGGTCACGAAGGCGGCGCCCTCCTGCTCGGCGAAGGCAGTCTCGATCTCGGCCGAGAGCCACGCGTCGAGATCGACCACGGCGTCGTCCAGCAGGGTCTGGGTGGCGGCCGGCATCGCGTAGAGTTCCATGGCGGGGAACGCGATCTCGGAGAGCATCGGCGCGTCGGTCTGCGGGCGCGGGGCGGTCTCGGCCGCCCAGCCGGTCACGGGGGCGCCGACCGAGACGGCGCGCTTGTACTGCGCCCCCGAGATCTGCTGCACGCTGGCGATGGCGCGAATCGGCGAGATCTCGCCGAGGCGCGTCAGCACGGTGCGCTCGATCGTGCTGGGCACGAGGTAGCCGCCATCCGGGCCCGAGCCGGCCGAGAGGGCCTTGGATTCCAGACGCTTGAGGCCCGCGCTCTCGCCGGCCCGGACGTAGAGGTCGAAGGCCGCCTTGTGCTCCTGCGCGCCGGCATCCTGCCGCGGCCCCGGCTGGCCGAGCGGCGGCCGGGCCTGCTCCAGGTGGATCCGGTCGAGCCGGGTGCGGGCGGTATCGAGGGCCGCGTCGATCCGGGCGAGCTTCTCCTCGGCGAGCCCGTCGGGCCCGAGGCGGCCCTCAATCCGGCCGATGCGGGTCTCGTTGGTCTCCTTGAAGGCCGCGAAGGCGGCCGACAGCTCGTCGAGGGCGGAGCGGACCGGGGCCGCCTCGGGCCGGACGGCCTTGTTCTCCAGATCGGGGAGCGCGGCCTTGATCTCGAAGGCGGGCGCGAGCGGGGTATCGGCGTGCATCGGGAACCTCTGGGTGGGGGGTGAAGTCAGGGCCGCAGGGGGGATGCCGATGCGGGCTTCGGGGCGATCCGGCGGGCCAGGCCGCGGATCTCCGTGGCCAGGGCATCCACAAGGGCATCCGCACCGGGACTCGCCCGGGCCTGCGGCTGGAGCGGGAAGGTCACCAGGGAGATCTCCCAGAGATCGACCCGGTGCAGCCGGCGCTCGCCGCCCGCGCCCCGCCGGGCCAGCAGCGTGCGAAAGCCGATCGACAGGCCGTCGAGGCCGCCGCCGCGCAGCAGCGCGTCGACCTCCCGGGCGCGCTGCACGGCAAGGTTGAGCTGCCCTTCCGCGAACAGGCCGTGGGCATCCTCGCGGAGGGACAGCCAGCGGCCGATCGGCTCGGCGGGATCGTGCTGGAACAGCAGCCGCACGCCGGCCGGCCCCTGGCGCGCGAGGCTCGCCGCGAAGGCGCCGGGCACGACCACGTCGCGGCCGAGATCGGGCACGCCGAAGACGCTGGCATAGCCGGTGAAATGGCCGTCCATGGAAGGTCCTCGGGTGTAGGTTCCGGGAGGGGCAGTCCGTTTTGCGACGCGCCCTCCCGCCCCCCTTTGAGGGCTTGCGGATTCGCGCATCGGGTCTGGCCATATCGGTTCAGGGTCGAGGGCGGGTCCCCTCTCCCGCACGGGAGCGGGGGCCTGTCGCGCTTGGCCGCAAGCGGCGATGTCGGCCTGAGATATGTGAACGTCGTAGCCTTTGCTGTGGAGAGAGAGGCGGGCGTATCGTCAGCCCGCCCCCGCTCCCGGCATGTCCGGCGGATAACCCACCGCCTCACGCTTCTCGGACACCGAAAGAAAATCCGCGGCCTGGACCCGGCGCCACAGGGATTCCCGCTCGGCCGCGAGCGCCTCGATCCGGTCGAGGTCGGGCTCCAGGTCCACCGGCCCGAAGGCGGGCTCAAGCCAGACCGCGAGGGCCTGCGCGGTGCGGCTCGCCAGCGGGATCAGGGTCTGGCGGTAGAGCGCCCGGTTGGCCTCGGCGTAGTTGGCGTGGGTGTTGTCCCCGGGCAGGCCGAGCAGCAGGGGCGGAACCCCGAACGCCAGGGCGATCTCCCGGGCCGCCGCGTTCTTCGCCTCCACGAAATCCATGTCCCGGGGCGACAAAGCGAGCGGCTTCCAGTCGAGCCCGCCCTCCAGCAGCAGCGGCCGGCCGGCATTGGCGGCGCCCTGGTAGTTCGCCTCCAGCTCCGCCTTCAGCCGGTCGAATTGCGGCTCGGACAGCGTCGCACCCGCGAAGACCAGCGCCCCGGAGGGCCGAGCGGCGTTGTCGAGGAGCGCCTTGTTCCAGGCGCTCGCCGCGTTGTGGATGTCGAGGGCGGCCGCCGCCGCCGTGATGGGCGCGAGGCCGCCGGTCTCGTCGTCCGGGTTGAACAGGCTGAGGGCCAGGATCGGGGCGATCTCGGCGCTGCCGGGCGCCGGCAGGTCGAACCGGCGGCTGCGCCCGCCCGCCGTGTAGACATAGGCCGCCGGCCAGCCATCGGGCCCCGGCAGCATCCGCATCCGGCTCGGTCGGAGGGCCTGGAGCGCCGCGACCCGGCCGTCGAGGGCGACCGCCTCCACATAAGCGGTCCCGCTCAGGAGCAGGTCGGCGTAGACGGTCTCCAGAAGATGCGTGCCGCTCTCCCGCGGGTTCGGCCGGGCGAGCAGCGCCAGCAGGTCGCCGCCCCGTTCGGCCCCGGGTCCGGTGGCGATCAGCGGCAGGCTCGCGGCGCTCTCGGCGACCAGCCGGACCGCCCGGTGGACCACGGGGTTGCGGGCATAGCCGGCTTGCGCGAGCGCCGCCGGATCGCGGGGCGTCCAAGAAGCCCGATTGTCGGCATAGAGCGCGAAGGCCGGGGAAGCCTTGGTGGTAGGCGCCGCGTCGCGGACGTCGCGGCGGGTGACCCGCGCCAACCGTTCGAGAAGGTTCGCCATGCCGGTCTGGTCCTGCGTTGAGGTCGGGTGACGCACGATCCGGCCACGCACGGATCGGCTTCCAGCACCGTGCGGGATGCCAGCAGGCCCTCGCGGCGCGCGATTAATCCCATGGACAGGGAAAAAGCGGGGTCCAGGCTGCGCTCCGCCCGCAACAGTGGTGCGGACGCCACAGCCCGGCACACAAAATCGTGTATACAGGATGCAGTTCGTTCCTGAGACCACGAACCGCCTCTCGGCGCGCTTCCCATGGAGGCGCGCCGTATTGTTTTCCGGCCGGCCTAGGGCCGTGCTCGATCGCGTTGCAGCCGCGCACCGCTCCAGGCTCTTGTTGCGACGCATGCCACGGTCCACGACAGTCGCACGCCGACGCGCCTGAGGGGTGCAACCTGCCCCCTCTCCCGCACGGGAGAGGGGACCCGCGCATCGATCGGCGAAGACAGCATCCCTGTCGTGGACCGTGGACGCACGCTCTTGCGCCGAACCGGTGTTCCCTTCGGCGGAGCGCGCGCTAAGCAGATTTGCGTTGGCAAGC
>NZ_JALNUM010000126.1:0-16747 GCF_026540795.1 Methylobacterium sp. GC_Met_2 | reverse complement strand
CCGGAGCGCGAACGATGACCTATGCCCGCATCCCAGATTTCAGCCAGCCCGTCCCGGTCCGCATCGCGGCCAACGGCAAGCCCGTCCGTGTCCGCACGCCTCGCCCCTACCGCGATCTGCCGAATGAGCCGATCCCCGGCGCTATCGAGCCGTGGGAGGCCGTCTACCCGGTCCGCCCCGACACCGCGCACAGCCGGTCCCTACGCTTCCTCGATGCGGCCGGCGAGCTGCTGGCCGCTGTCGCCATCATCGGCGGCGGCATGGTGCTCACCGGCCTCGCCACCCTGCTCTGACCTCAGCCCGCAATCCGAGCGGGCCGGCTGCCCGCGCCCCTCATTCGAGGATCCCGCGATGTCCCTGCGCACATCCCTACAGAAGCTGATCCGTCGCGACCCCGACGCCAGCCTGCGCGAACGCGCTGCCAGCCTACAAACCGATCTTACACGAGTAGCCCGTCCGCCGGTTGCGGAGGCAGCCGAGCCAGAGACGGCACCCAATCCGCGAGACGCTGAATTGCTGACGCTCCAACCGGAATGGGAGGCTTGCGCGGCTGTCTACATGCAGGCCCTCGAAGAGCAGGGGGTAATCTCGGACAACGCCCCGAACGTCGAGGCGCCACCCCCGCGCGAGCCGTTCCAGGATTGGGCGAGGCTTATCCCCGGCTGGCGTGAGCGGACAGGTGTTGATGCGGCTGAGGCTGCCACTGCCGAAGCTATGGGCGCCCTTTGCGAGATCGAAAACCGCATCGCCAACATGCCCGCTGCGACGCTGGCGGGGCTCAAGCTCAAGGCTCGCGTCGCCCAGCGCAATGAGGATGTGTCCTGGCCGGAGGGGCTGGAAGAAAGCCTTGTGCGGGACATCCTCGCTATCGGCGAGCCCGAGATCGAGGCTGACGCCGACCTGCTGCGTCTCGGTCGCCAGTTCGAGGCTGCCCGCGCCCGCGAGAAAGCGGCCTGCGAGGCGTGTAACGCGGCTCAGGATGAAGCCCGCAGGCACATGCCCGAGCGCCCGGCCGCCCTGTTGTTCCAGGCCTCCGACCATCCGCTGCGTCTGGGCAAGTACCTCACCCACCCGGATCATCTGGAGGGCACAGAGGTCACGTCCGAAGATATCGCCTGGATGAAGCGTAAGCCTTACGTCCGCGAGGTGCGCCGGCCCGTGCGTCCCGAGGACAACCTGCCGTCGGATGCGCGCGCTGTTGTTGATACCTTCCCGTGGCCTGAGGCTCAGGACCGGGCGGACGAGATCGTAACTGCCTGGGAGGCATGGCACGCCGAACGGCTGCGGATCTACAGCGCGCATGTCACCGACGCACTGGACACCGCCGCGAACGATGCCGGCGATGTCGCCGCCACTCTGGCGTGCCGCATCGCAGTCCTGCCAGCCCTGACCGCTGCAGGGTTCCGGGTGAAACTGCATGCGCTGTGCAGCTACGATCGCAAGGCGCTCTTGTCCGACGTGCCGGATGAGCCGGATCCGGATCAGCTCCTGTCGCACTCGCTTTGGCAGGACGTGCGGGGCGAGAGACAGGCTGCCGCTCAGCCCGTCGACTGGTACGACCCGCCCCCAGGTTTCATGGCTGCTCCGGCGATTGAGCCGTTCAGCTTCACCCAGATCCACAACGGCATTGCCATGGAGCTGGCTCGACTTCGCGGCATCGCCGTTGCCGAGTTCGCGCGCCTCACGGGGCCGACGACAGCGGCCAAGGACATCGAGCGCATCCGCCGCGACCTGCACCTCGACATTCTAGATCCGGCCTCGTCGCTAAGGGTGCCAGCCGCGCTCACGGACGTGCCCAGTCTCATTTGCATGCTCGACCTCGCGTCCGCCACGATGAAGGAGCTGGGGGACATACAGGACATGGCCGAGCACGTCGGCGCCGTGGCCTACGCCTACACTTGGGGGGCGCGCTGCCGGCGGCGCGAGAACCACTACGGAGCGCCCGAGTACAACGACCTCGGCAAGCTGATGGTCTGGCTCGGCGATGCCCTGACGAGCGTGGACAGTGCGGTCGATAAGGAAGCAGCTCGCCGGCTGCCGGATAATTCGGCAGACCGCGAGACCCGGCTGCTGCTGCGCGCCCGCCCGATCATCGACAACGGCGACCCCGACGCGATTGAGGTCTTTGCCCGCGAGCTGCTGGCCCACGCCGAGGCCGAGCGGGCGGGGCGCTGATCGGCGCCCGCCCTCCCTTCCGTAGCCGTGCGTACCGCCCCGGCCGGATCCGCCGGGCCATCCTTCACCCGAGACACCACCATGGGCGACGTGCTCACCTTCACCCCGCGTCCGAAGCCGGTCGCCCCTCCGACCCCGGCCCCGCTCACCGGCCCGGCCTTACGCGCCAGCCTGGAGGAAGCGGCGCAAACCGCCCTCGACGCGGCCGACCGGATTATTGCCGTGCTCGACCTTATGGACGGCGACACCGACCTTGAGGACGGCGGGGATACTGAACCGTCTCTGGCCGCGCCCGAGAACGTCACCGGCTCGCAGGTGGTCTGGATGCGCGGCAGCGATCGGGACGGCGAGGTTGAGGCGCCCAAGATCGTTCTGCCGGAGGTGCTGATCGATCCGCGGCCGGTGGCCGAGATCCTCCCCTGGCACGGCCGTGGCAACGTCATCGCCGCGGCCGCAATAGTCATGCTGAAGTTAGGAAGCGGGCATCGGCCATGAGGAAGATCGACCAAATTCAGTCGAGAGCAGCCATTGAAATTGGATAAACGTTTTCGTCTACTTGGTACGACAATGCGATGTGGGCGCCCCGATCGATCAGTTGTATCTGACCGGCCAGCATCAGCAGGGCAAACACACCCCAAAGCGCAACAAATAAGAGAGAGGAGGCCCCTCGTCGGACACGTGTACCGCTCCTTTCCAGCGAGCATGATGCCGCCGGGGATCAGCACCTGAAGGTGGCCGGTCAGTCTTTTGCGGCATCATCCGGTTGCTCAAACCGGACCGCATCTTCGGCCGGCTGTGCGTTAGTCAGCGAGGTGTAGCCTGGGCAGCCAATCTGCTGACGCTCCAAGGGCGTCGAAGCCAGCGCGCAGGCCAGTTCCGGCAGGTCTGTGAGGTCGTCAGCTTGTGACGTGACGACCATGTTGATCAGCAAGGCGGATACTAAGAAAAAGCGCATCAGTATTCCCTTCTCAAAAGCCCCAAGAAGGCTATCGCGCTGCGAAAGGAGACGCTTCATACGTTCGGAGGATGCGACGCCCAGAAACGCTGTTTTGATCATTGCTCAAGAAAATGTGATAATTGATAACGAGCTTACACTCGTAGCGAAAATTCTGTTTTGGTGCGGCTGCGGTTACGTCATCGCGGTGGCTGTCACGCTGCTCCTCGACCTGCTTGAGCGTGCCTGATCTCGCTGTCCGCTATCCGTGAATGCAATGTAGGAACATCTGAACCGGTATTAGTATAAGACATCCGCGCCGGTGCCTTCGCATCCGACGGATGATTAACGCGAAGTACTTGGCTGGGCCTTCGCGCAGCCCGACGGCCTCACCTGAGACCCGCACTCTTGTCGCTAGAGCGCGCGTCGGAGTAGTCCGCGGCGCGGCTGCGGATCACAGCGGCGGCGCGGTCGATCCCAGCTCGATCAACCTCAAGGCTGGCGGTGGCCCTGATCTGCTCGCGTCCGATCGCTCGCACGCGGACGCCTTCGACAAGGCAGGCCTCGGCGAAGGCAGTCGCCGCGATGCCTAGGCTTGCGACTGAGAAGCACAGGATGTTCGATTGACCGGCCGTCTCATCGAAGGCGAGACCCGGCGCGTCCGCGATCGCTGCGTGCAGACGGGCTGCGTTGGCGTTGTCCTCGGCGAGCTGGTCCATGTGGTTGTCGAGAGCGTACAGGCCAGCCGCCGCCAGGACCCCGCTCTGGCGCATAGCGCCACCGAGTCTGTACTTCCAACGCCACGCCTCAGTCACGAAGGCTTTCGTACCGGCGAGGACCGCTCCGACCGGGCAGCCGAGCCCCTTGCTCAGGTCGATCCAGACGCTGTCGAAGCCATCCGCATAGGTTGCGGCAGGAATGCCGCTGGCAACCACCGCATTCAGGAGCCGCGCCCCGTCAATATGGGCGGCGAGTCCCTGTGCGTGGGCAAGGTCGCGGATCGCCCGCATAGTGTCGAGGTCCCACACGGTGCCGCCCGAGAAGCTCGTGGTCTGCTCAATCGAGATCAGAGCCGAACGTGGCGCGGTCCGCTGCATCGGCCGGATCGCCTCCCCAGCCTGCGCCAAGGTGTAAAGCCCGACCCGCGTTGGCAGCGGTCGGACCGAAACCCCCGCGATCGCGGCGGCGCCTGCGGCCTCGGTGTTGTAGATGTGGGACTGATCGTCGACGATGATCTCGTCGCCTGGCCGGGTCTGGACCAAGATCGAGACGAGATTGCACAGCGTGCCGGAGGGCATGAACACAGCGTCCTCCTTGCCGAGTAGACCGGCGATGCGGGCGCAGAGGGCATTCGTGGTCGGGTCCGAGCCAGACTGCTCGTCGCCAACCTCCGCTGCCGCCATCGCCGCCCGCATGCCTGGCGTTGGGCGGGTCTGGGTATCGCTAAACAGGTCAATCATCGTGGTCTGCGGCTCTTCTCAGAGGCACCATGCAGCAATGCCCAGCGGACGGCCATCGTTCGGCCGGATCGCACACCTGCACGGCCGCGCGCAGACGGTCGGCGACGCGGCTCCAGCACCAGCCGCCATGCCACACGCCGTGTACGAGGACGAATGTAAGCCCAACCATCAGTTCACGTCGGAGCAAGCCGCGATACGAGCGACAAGTTCGGATCGGATCATGCGGCACCGATGCCGCGGGGCTCATCGAACCGCAACCGCGTGCCGGGCATTTCCAGTTACGAGCCGTGTCGCGTATCGGCTCGCGTCGGCGATGTCGGCCGCTCCCCCGCCCGTGGCTTGCGGTCCACGCGGGGTCGAGTGGCCGACGGGTCACGTTGGGGTCGGATGTGCCGCCATGACGGCGGCCGCGACCGCCGTCCGAAACGTCTTCTCCTGCGGGCCGGCCCGGTCCCTGATCTGCTCGGGGCAGAGTACGAGCGCGACGAGAGCCGCGATGTCGAGGCTGTGCCCGCTGTTGAAGCGATAGGGTCCCGCAGCGGAGGCCCGCATGTAGAGATCGATCGCCGCGACGATCTCGTGGCTGGTGATGACGCCGGCCCTGCGCAGGTCGGCGATGGTCGGTAGTCCGGCAGCCATGGTCGCGCTGATTGATCCCTGACGTTGACTTAACCGTGCCGTCCGGCCGACACGGGACATTCCAGCTCCTGCGGGTGAGGTAAGTGGGATCTCGAAGCCAGATCAGCTTTCATGTCACGGTGGCGAAATGCGCAGTCGGCCCACTCTGGAACGGGGTAAGAACAACCGCTATTAGATGAAAATATCGGAGTTTGCGACGCATGCGAGTCGCCCTGCGCGGACCGTCCGACGATCCGCGCAGACAGGGCCGATCAGCGGTGGGATCAGTTCGATGTTGGTCTCCCATGAGCGGGAGAAGCTAATTCAGGCGATCAACTTCTTCGCGCGCAACACCCGTAAGTGCGGGAAGGTGAAGTTGTTCAAGCTTCTCTACTTCCTCGACTTCGAGCATTTCAAGCGAACCGGGCGGAGCGTCACCGGCCAGACCTACAACGCCTGGAAAATGGGTCCCGTGCCCGTCGCGCTATTCGAGGAGATCGATGCGCCGCGTTCCGACTTGGCCGAGGCGGTCGAATTCGTTGCACGGCCGATCCCTGGCAGCGACCGGCCGATGATCGCCGTTCATCCCAAGGCCGAGTTCTCAGATCGTCATTTCACGCCACGCGAGATGACGATCATGAAAAACCTCGCCAAGGAGTACGCGACCGCCGCCGCCGAGGACATGATCGAGGCGACGCATCTTGAGAACCTACCCTGGGACAGGGTCTACAACCAACCAGGTGGCAAGCAGCAGGTCATCCCTTACGAGCTTGCGCTCCGGCCTGACGAGGTCGAGAGCGTGTCTCGCATCGCACAGGATCGGAAGGAACTGGTGGACCGCCTCGGATGACGCCGGGTTCGGTGTGGTTCGACGAGGAGTTTCATTTCCACGACGGTGAGACAGGCGAGAAGCTATTCGTCTCGCTCGGGAACGCCGGCCTGACTTACCTCGTCGCCAAGACGACCTCGCAGCAGCATGGTCGCGGCACCGTCTTTGGATGTCAGCCCTCCGATCGCTTCCCGAGCTTTTTTCTCCCACCGGGTTGCTGCCATCTCAAAAAAGCGACTTGGGTCTGCTTGGACGAGTTCTACGAGTTCGACGCCCGTGCCGTGATGCGCAAACAGCTCGACGGCAGGGTAAAACCGGTCTGCACCCTCCCTGCGGAAATCGCGAAGCTGGTTCAGGAGTGCGCGCTGATCAGCCTGGATATTACGGCCGCGCAACACGCAATCATCACCGCGTGCCGCATCCCCTAGCCGTGCCGCCCGGCCGAAATGGACCGTTCCGGCTGCACCCGCCCTGGCGAGTCGCCAACGGGTATCAGCAGCCGCCGCAGATCGGCTTAGCGTCCCGCCGACCTTCTCTCTCCAGGCGATCCATCGCCCTCTCGCGATCGTAGGGTTGGGCTCGCGCTGCGCGACGGACGACGGTCTTTGAGGGCTGCATAGTGTTGGCCGCCTTAGTCGGTTCGGAGGCGACGCGCGTAGCCGTTGACGAGCGCAGGGCAAAATCTTTGGGGTACAGGGGTGCCCAAGCGACACGAGCACGTTCAGACGAACGCAGATCGTCAGATGGGTCCACACTCGCAGACGTTCTGCCGAGGCCTGGTCTTAGAATTTGCCCTGGCTCCGTGACGGGAGGGAGAGGGTCGTTCGAGACCGCCAGCGGCGGCAGTGAGCTGTAGACCCGCGGTGTGTCGGGCAGTGACAGACAGCCGCCTAGCGCCAACCCGCACCCGCACAGAACCGCGATCCGCATCACGACCATATCTGCCTCGCAAGGATGGAGTGCTGGTACGCGACGGGAGCACAGACGGTTGGACCACCGGCTTCAACGTCAAACTACGTAAGTTCGTTGCTGCGACGCAATCTGAGGCGCGGAAGCCACAGCGTTGACTTGGACGCCGCTGCCGGCCGACATGGGCGATCACGGCCATGCTCGCCTCGGCGAGTCGCGGCCGCCATTCAGGAGACCATCGCCGCGAGATAGACCCTGAAAAGCCAACAGCCCCTTCCCGGCAAGGAAGAGGCTGCTGAAAAACCTGGGGCCTTGTGGGGCCGCTGAACCGCTCCCCACAGACCATGATCTCCCCTCGGGAGTCAAGACGGAACCTGTTTCCGTCAACGGGAAGGCTTTGCCTGGATCCTAGCCGCGGCCCGTGAGGGACCGGGTTCGATGTTTCACGCCACCATGCGGTCGGCGATCGAGGGCGCGCGGACACTGGCGCAGCTCGACAACCTGTCGCGCACCATCTGGCAGGCCCACGCAGCCGACACTGTCACCGACTCAGAGGCGCAGGGCTTGGCTGAGACCCTGCACACCCGCAGGAGTGCGATCCGCGAGGCCGTGGCGCCCGTCGGCATTCCGCTCGGCCGTGTGACGCTGTTCCCGCCCAAGCGCCTCCAGCGGGCTCCTGAGCGCTCCGTGGCGATCGAGCGTCGCCGTCGGCTGGCCTGCTCCGGCCCGATGCCGCCAGCCCTCGCCAGTCGGTTCACCACCGGGCAGCTCGCGGTCCTGCGGATCGTCGGGGACGAGATGGCCCGCAACGGCGCCTGCGGGCTGTGCATCGACGCCATCGCTGCGCGGGCGGGTGTGTGCCGGCGACTCGCTCAGGCCGCGATCCGACTGGCCGAGGGCGACGGGCTGCTGACCATCCAGGAGCGGCGCCACCAGGGTCGGAAGTCCGACCCGAACGTGGTGCGCATCATCAGCCGGGAGTGGCTGCAGTGGCTCAGGCGAGGAGGGCGGTCCGCGGCCCCGTCGCTGCTCGGCAGCATAGGGTGCAAAAGGACTCACCCCACGGATAGGGGAGATCCACAGAGGCAGGTTGTGGATACGGAACCGAAGAAGGGCTGCCGGGGGGCAGCGGTCGACCTCGACCGATCAGGCCGAATGAGAATTCTCGCGGGTGGTAGCGCGGGCTGAGCCATGTGGTGGCATCATGCGGCCGGACGGTATGACGAACGCGACCATCAGTCCGTGGAGCCTCGGCGCGACCAGGTTGCCCGCCGGTATGGTCCTGGCATCTGCTCCAGCCATGATCCGGTCAGAACTTGTCGCCCGCATCGCCGCCCAGAACCTGCACCTCTACGCGAGAGACGTCGAGGCGGTGGTGGACGCCATTCTCAACCGCGTTGCCCAGGCTTTGGCGGACGGCGACCGGGTCGAGCTGCGCGACTTCGGCACGTTCTGCATGCGCGACCGCGAGGCCCACACCAGCCGGAACCCGCGCACGGGCGAGGCCGTGAAGGTCGAGGCTAAGGCCGCCATCAAGTTCAAGCCAGGCAAGGGGATGCGGACGCGGCTCAACCGCAGGCAGGCCGACCCTGAGCCCGAGGCCGAGGTGCAGCGCCTATTGCGAGCGTCATAGGAGTAGCTTCACGCCTATCGGCCTCGCCTCGGTGGCCCGCAGAGTTGATCGCACTCCTTGCGCGCGGCCTCTATGTGCCGATCAAGGTAGGCCGCCAGATCCACGAGGCCGACCCCCTTCGCGCACTTCTTGCTCGTCTCAATGCGCACGAGGGGAAGGGCGATCTCGCCGAGCGAGACTTTCCGGATCAGCTTCTCGGGTGTCAGATGTCGGAAGTAGTCCCGGCACACATCCTCGACCGGGATGATGGCCTTTGCGCCGTACTGCGCCATCAGGATGAAGGCGGTGTTCATGACGAGATCCCCCGGGCGAGGGCGCTCGGCGCGCCCCGGGATCGCCGACGTACCTCAGGCCGAGGCTGACGATCATGCGCCAGTGCGGATCGAAGCGGTCCCCCGGCGTGGCCTGAACCGAGGTGAGGCGGCCCGGTACGTTGGGATTAGTACCACGACCTTCGATAAGCTCGTCCAAGAGGGGAAGATGCCCGAGCCCTTCCGGATTGGGACCAGGACGATCTGGGATCTCAGAAAGCTGGATGCGGCCTTCGACGTGCTGAGCGGCCCCGAGGAGGCGGATAGCTTCGCCGACTGGGTGCCGTCATCGCCAGAGCAAAACAGAGGGCGGCAGCCAGCGAAGCAAGCTGCGCTCGACGCGCACGCAGCGATAATCCAAGCGCGCAAGGATGCGCGGCGCCGGGGCCCCGAGCCTCTGATGTCGGAACAGTTCCCAGGCTACCACCACGTCTACACCCCCGACACGTTAGCAGAGCGGTGGCAGTGCAGCGCCACTCTCATCCGCGGCATGGTTCAGCGCGGAGAACTGGCGGGGACGAAGTACGGCGGGAAGCTGATCCGGATCACGGCCGCCACTGTGGTCGCCTACGAGAGCGCGAACACGGTCCACACGAAGCGTTGAAGCCAGATGGCGTCTGCTTTGGGTGGACTTCTGCCTGTCCGCTTTGGGCCGGCGATGCATTAAAGCGGACATCGTCGTCGAGCCCGCTCACGACCCTTTGCTGACCCTGGGAAGGTCCGCTTTCAGACGCCTGGCGTGGCAGAGTGGAGCAACCGGATTTGGCGGTCCGGAACGGTCGACTTCTGGTGGCAGAGCCGCAGAGCGGCCGTCTACGCGAGTGCGTTCAGTCCCAGTCACTTTCGGGTACGGTGTCGCTGAACGGGATCGTGAGGACGGGCTGGCCGGCCTCGTCCATGATCTCGAACGAGCAATCCATCCAGTCGCGGATGAACGTGTGACGCTCCCGGGCGATCATCTCACGCGCTTGCGATAAGGCGCTCTCACGGGCAGCACTCACATCGGCGAACTCCTCGCCTTCCGGGTCCACAGCCAGCCCTGCGGGTCCGGGTCGATGCCGGACGTTGAGGTAGTAGCGCGGCATCAAGCGCCCTCGATCAGGCGGGTGAACTCGGCCTCAGGCAGACCATAGCCGCCGTCCGCCACCGCCTCCAGCGTCTGACGATCTCGGATCGTGATGCGGCCCCGCCGCGCCTGGATCAGTCGATGTCCCTCCAAGGCCTGAATGGCCAAGGTCGTGCTGGAGCGTTGCACGCCCAACATTATCGATAGGAATTCGTGGGTGATCTGAAGGTCATCGCTGTCGACCCGGTCACGACACATCAACAGCCAGCGAGCGAGGCGCACGTCGATAGTCTGGCTCGCGTTCACAAACGCGGTTTGCGCTGTCTGAAGGAGTTGCACCTGGATCGAGCGCAGGAGCAGCTTGCGTAGGCTCGCGCTTTGATCGACTGCCGCGCACAGCGCCTCCGTGGCGATGCCCAGCATCTCGCCTGCGTTCTGGACGAACATCTCGTGCGGCGTGCGGTCGGTACCCAGCAGGATGGGCGAGGCACCGATCAATCCCTCGCGTCCGATGACGCCAACCTCGACCTGCTTGCCCGACCCCTGCGTGGTGACCGAGCCGAAGCCGACTTCGGGGAAGAACAGCTGCTTGATCGGGGTGTTGGACCTGATCAGCGGCTGACGGAGTTCGGTCACCATCACCTGCAGGTGCGGCTCCAGCAACGCGAAGTCGTCGGGCGAGAGCGCCTTCAACAATAGATTGCGGACATTGGACTGTCGGTGCTGAGACACAGCTCTGCTCCCTGCTGGGGCAAGAGCACACGCTGTCTCCTAAGCGCCCGCGCCCGGATCAACCGGCAGGCGATGAGCCACATAAGCGCGAGATGCTGGTGAACACAATGCGGAGCGCAAATTGGTGAGGTATCGGACGCTTCTAACGGTGGGGTACCACACCCATGTCCGCCAGCATCTTTTATCGTGGCTTCATCCGTGTTTATGGCCTGGATCAACGAGCCCTGCATGCCGTGACTAGGTGTAAGGCTAAGCTTGCCGGAGCCTTGAATGCCGCGAATGGATCAACAGCCTGTGGTCCTGATCGCCGAGAGCGATGCTTTGCTCGCCATGGACCTGAGCGACAGCTTGGGGCGGGCCGGCTACCGTGTGCTTGGACCAGCTATCACGGTCAGTGAGGCCCTGCGCCTGTTCGTGGAGGAGAAGCCCACGGTAGCCGTCATCGACGTGGCCTTGAGGGATGGCTCCTGCGCGGATCTTGCTCACGCCTTGCGCCGCCTCGACGTGCCGTTCCTCGTCCACTCGGGTTGGCAGCAAAATCAGTTGCTGGGCAGCGATTTCCAGGGAGCCCCCTGGCTCACCAGGCCGGCTTTGCCCGCAGACATCGTCATCTGTGTGAACGAACTCGTCGCATCCGTACCTGCGTCCACCGCCGCAGTACGGCAGCTCAAGCTCAAGGTCGCAGGCAATCCGCTGATCCGAAAGCTAGAGGGTTATGCGCCGCTGTCGGATGCGGATCGGGCGACCCTGGCCCGCATCAGTGCGGAGACGCGCTACGTTGCGCCTGGTACCGATCTCGTGCGCGAAGGTGACAAGCCTGACAGCATGTTCTTGGTAATGGAAGGCTTGGCCTGCCGTCACAAGCTGCGGGCGAACGGAGCCCGTCAGATCATGGCCTACCTTGTGCCCGGTGACGCCTGCGATCTCGATGTGGCTCTGCTGCGTGCGATGGACCATACCATCAGCACGCTGTCAGCATGCAGGGTAGTGAGTTTTAGGGCCGAGACGGTGACCGATCTACTGGCGCGCCATCCGCAGATCGCCCAAGCGTTGCGCATGGCTCAGCTTGTCGACGCGGCTACCCTACGCGAGTGGCTGATGAACATCGGTCGCCGCTCGGCGGTGGAGCGATTGGCGCATCTGTTCTGCGAGCTGCTCGTGCGCCTGGAAGCGGTCGGGTGCGCGACACAGGACACCTACAGCCTACCTGTCACCCAGGTGGATTTGGCCGATACCACCGGCCTCACCGCCGTGCATGTGAACCGCACGCTGCAGGACCTCCGGCGGCAGGGACTGATCGAACTGAGGAGCAGCCGAATGACGGTCCTCGACCTGCCTCGGCTGCGTGCGATCGCAGAGTTCCGGCCCAACTACCTGCACCTTGGGGATCGAGCGGCCGCATGATCTGAACCTTCAGCCTGCGCGGGTCTCGACGACAAGCAAGGATGACGCGCGTTAGCTGCCTTGCCATGGCTTCCTCACTATGAACCTGATCGTCCGCTCTGATCAGCTTGTTGGTGTACGAGCGGATGGTTCTGGGTGGGTTGGTCCCTCACACTCGGGCCGCGACACATGGATACGCTCCTCCTGTCGCAGCATTGATCTAGATCAGACGCTCTGGAGGGGTGTACGGGATCGGACGCCTATGGCCGCACGAGGCCGAATGGCCCTCCCACCCGGCAGTCCCTCAAACGACATGGGTGAGAGGCGATGCAGGACAACGACGAAGCAGGTGCCGGTGACGGCACACAGCGCCCGGGTGGGCGGACCAGCAACCCCTTGATCCTGAAGCTGGAGAGCCTCGCTACGCTGTCGGCTGACGATAGGGCGGTGCTGGAGCGGATCAGCGCCAAGCCGCACTTGGTCCCGGCTGGCACAGACCTGATCGGTGAGGGCGACAAGCCGAATGGCGTCTACCTGATCCTCGACGGCATCGCCTGCCGCTACAAGCTCCGGGTCAGCGGCGCGCGCCAGATCATGGCCTACCTCGTGCCAGGCGATTACTGCGACCTGGACGTGGCCATGCTGAAGGCCATGGATCACTCGATCGGCACGCTGTCGGCCTGCCAAGTGGTCCGGATCGACCTCGACACCATTCAAGATCTGCTGCGGGACCATCCCGGGATCACGCACGCCCTGCGGCTGGCCACGCTGGTGGACGAGGCGACTTTGCGCGAGTGGCTGCTCAACGTGGGTCGCCGCACCTCCGAGGAGCGCATTGCGCACCTCATGTGTGAGCTGCTGCTTCGGCTGCGTGCCGTGGGCAGAACGGCTGGCGACGGCTACGCGCTTCCGATCACCCAGAAGGATCTGGCCGATACCACCGGCCTGACCACTGTGCACGTCAACCGCATGCTCGGGACCTTGAAGCAGCGTGGGCTGATTGAGCTGTCAGGGCGGCAGTTGCAGATCCTGGATCTGGCCGGCTTGGAGGCGCTGGCCGAGTTCAAGCCGAACTACCTGCATCTGGGCGGGAGAGACGCGGCATGAACCTTCGCCTTCAGCCCGTGCAGGTTGCAACGGGCAGCGACGACCAAGAGAGCCACCTCGTGTTCCACGAGGATTTTCTCGTTGCGATCCTAGTGCAGCTCTCCGACCAGCACATGACAGATGCGGGCAAGTGGTTCCTGGAAGCCGGGTTCGGCCGGGTCGATGACATGAACGCTCCGTTGTTCGAGGACCTCGACGAGGCGCAGGCTTGGATCCTGGAACAGCTGTCGTGCCAACCGTGAAGTGATCGGGCCGTCCGCTTTGGGGTGTAACGCCAAAGTCCGGTTGCCACCCAGTGCTGAAGTTGCTGGACGGCTGACGAACGGCCGCTTTGTGGGAGCGATAACGGCGGTCTGAGTGGCTGGGTTGGGTCGGTAGCAGACCATACAAACCGCTGGCTCCCATCTCCTAGTAAGTCAGCCATAGGGGCCGCTGAACAGGTCGCCGATCGCCTTCCGCCGGAAAAGCGTGCGCCAGCGTCGCCTCTGATGCTCCGGACGATCGTGGATCATGTGACAGCGCTGGCAGAAGGCCGCGAGTTGGCGTCCGCATTGTTGGCGGTGTCGTGGTCTCGATGGGCCGCTGCTAAGACGACACGCGTCCGACGAGCGCTGCCGAGGATGTCAGCTTCCGCAGCGATGCGGATCCGCCTGCCCCACCCATCGCGCCACCGACCGGCGTCCGCGTCCCACCAGCGACCATCGCCGAGGTGGTAGACCATCCGACCGTGCGGCCGCCCGCAGCCCTCGCAGCAGCCTTTCGCCCGCCCGAACCGGATCACGGCCGAGAGCTGCGCCCAGTCGATGGGGTAGAAGTAGCGGTGCTTGGGCAGGATCGGCATGGGGGCGGGCCTGTGCCACCAGGTGTGAAGAAAGCGTAGCCGTAAGGCGAATGCCTGATGTCGTAGGAGCAGGCTGTCCGCAGAGCTGATGGCAGCCCTTGCGGCCGGCTTCCATCCGGCGGTCGAGATAGGCGGCGAGGCTCATGAGGCCGACGACCTTCGCGCTGGCTCGGCTCTCTCAACGTGATGTGGCGCTGCCGCCGCAAAATCGCAGGCTCTGGTCCGTGCCTTTATTGACCGCGAAAACCTCTCTGATTGGTCGCAATCCGCCTCTCCTCATGGGCGAGAGAAGAGAACCACAGGGAGCATCTGTCATGGCCAGAGCCCGTACTTCCTTCGCCGTCCCTATCGCCACTGCAGGCCTCGTCGGATTTCCCCCGGTCGTGTCGACGATTGGCGAAGCCCGAGAGGTAATTGAGTCGACGCGTCTACCGGCGATCCGCTCAAGTTATACCTGGCTCGATGCCTACAATCGTCTCACGCTGGCGATGGCCGCACCGACCTTCGAGCACATTGAGGCCGCCCGGATCAGCCTCAGCTTCGCGGTTCTGCATGAGCAGCGCGGCGGTCGCCGTGTTCGGCGAGATCGTCATCCCGACATCGCACTCGCAGCCTGACAAGCAGGAAAGAGGAGAAACGACGATGGCCGAGCTGATCGAATTGAGCGTGCGCGTCAAAGAGTACGAGAACGGCAATCCGTATATCATGCTGGAACAGCGTGCGCCGGTTGGGGCCGGAGCCGCCGACGCGATGAGGCCGTTCGCCTTCGACCTCAAGCCCGGCACCACGTGCGAGGAGGCTAACGAGGTCGTTCAAGCCATGCGTCGCATCATCACGCACGCGCACTTCGAAGAGACGCCTATCGTCTGATCTGTTGGGGCGGGGCTGGATGGTGAACCACCTCGCCACGCTTGCTTCAGTGCGGGCTGGAACAGCCCGTCACTGCGGGTACGCCTGAACGATAGCTGCCGCGCCGACGTTCAGATCCGGACTGATCGAACTGATCCGTCTGGAGGAAACGCTATGATAAAGACCCTAGCACTCGCCGCAGCGCTGTCGTTCGCCGTCACAGGGGCGGCTCTCGCTCAGATGCCGGCCGGCAGCGGCAGTGCTCAGAGCAACATGAACAACCCTGGCAGCGTGAAAAGCCCGTCAGAGAAGCGGATGGGTGGTCAGCGCGGCATGATGAGCATGCGGCACATGAAGCGCCATCGGCGTCATCACATGCGCCGCTCCCGCATGTGACGTGAACCGCTCAACATTCTTCACGGCGCAGCGCTCGTACAAGAACCCTTAACCGCCTCGCGCCACCATACCCTCAGCGATCGGCTCCGGCCGCGCGCCGGAAGAGCAGCACCGGGGCCTGATACCCCTCGGCCACGGTGCGGCCTCGCCGGCGCAGTCGCGCTAAAGCCTAGCAGATGTCAGGGCCAAGCGGCGACATCAGCATACGCGGCTGCTACAGCACTCATCCTTCCCGCCAGCATGCCCGAGGCGTTCGCGACGCCACACGGCCCGTAGCGGGCAAGCACGTGACGACAGGCGCATCCGGTCCAGTTCACCGGGGCTCGCCCGTGACGCCTTGGCCGGGCGGTCTCGTGAGGGTCGGCGCAATGCGGCGGGACTGGAGACCGCGAGCGCCGGCCCACGGCCCCGGCCGAAGCGCGCCGTGATCCTGCTGTGGACGAGATCCCCGCCGCCGCCTGCGGGCCAGCATCCTTGTCGACGCGGTAACCACGCTGCCCCTACCAGCCGCATGCCGGACGCGAGAGGCAGGTGCTGGCATGGGTAATGATGTGGCGGCGCTCCTGCTGGTCCTGGCGGCCGAGAATGCCGAGCTGCGCGAGCAACTGGCCTCAGCCCAAGACATGCTCGTCGAGACCGCGATCGACGCCGGCAACATGCATGCCCTGGTCGAGGCCATGAGGACCGAGCGCGACGCGTGGCAGGACGAGGCCGAACGACTGCGGTCGCAGGCGATGCGTAGGGCCTGATCCGCTTCGCGACTGGGCTGGTGCGCCCTGCTCCAGCGGATTTGTGTCAGCCTCCACGAAGTTGTTTCTGTTTGTGCGCTGCACGCGCAACGCCGCCGCCCTCAGCGCAAACCACGTCAGGGCTTCGGATGTGACTACGTAATTTATACGTACGTAGCTGTCTGCGGTGGGGCCTCGCAGGACTGAGCCGCCATAATGGCGACATGCTTTGCAATATTAACCACCTAAAATCTGCTTTTTCCCTCAGTACTAGCTTTCGACTGCGTCCTGTGATCTACATAAATCTGAGATTAAGAATTTATTAACCAATCTTAGATTAAACTTATTTACTCTGCACACTGGAAAGAAGAGCCATGCGGCGAGCTGCAGCACAGCAAGATGTCAGAGGTGATATCGCAATGCAGCGCGCTCCCAATACCGGCACTATCGCTGAGGTCGTTGATTTGGCCTCTGGCCGAGTGATCGAAGCGGCGGGCGCCGCGGTCGACGTTCTGTCGCCGGAGACGCCTTTCGTTGCCCGCGGCCTGCGCCTGAACTGGGCGGCCAAGCGTGGGCTCGATGTCGGCGTGGCCGTCACCGCCCTGTTCCTGCTGCTGCCGCTCCTCCTGCTCATCGCCCTCCTGGTCTGGGCCGGCGACGGCCGGGCCCCGATCTTCCGCCACATGCGCCTGGGTCGCGACGGCCGCTCGTTCGGCTGCCTCAAGTTCCGCTCCATGGTCACCGACGGCGAGGCGGTGCTGGCCGCCCATCTGGCT
>NZ_JALNUM010000125.1:0-16888 GCF_026540795.1 Methylobacterium sp. GC_Met_2 | reverse complement strand
AGCGCCGTAGCGGCGCTCGCGAGAAGAAGCTTCTTGATCATCTGGTCCTCACTGGTCGTCCCGCACCGGCCGAAAGCGGACAGAGGCAGGACATGGATCGGGTTGCGTTCCAGCGGTTCCAGGGTTGCTTTGCGCTCTGCGGTGTCGCCGACCGCTTCCGCGGCCCCTTATGGCAACCCGCCGTTTTTCCCCGGCACCTTGACCCCACAACGCGCTCGAATTGCCAAGGTTCAGTTACGGCTACGCTTTTTCATAGGCCGGTCGATCGACAAATTGTCGCACCCCCTGTCGGTTCCGGCCAAGCTCGTTGATTGGTCCTTCTTACGGTATGAGCGCGATGGCGGAGATCAGGCGCCCGTAATCCGGCTCGCCCCGGTGGGTGGCCCGGCGATAGCTGTAGAAGCGTTCGGCATCGGCGTAGGTGCAGAGGTTCAAGGCTGCGGCTTCGGCCACCTCGGCCTCGGCGAGCCGGGCCAGGATGAAGCCCGGCAGGTCGAACTGGGCATGATCCGGACGGGCACCGGTGCCGAGGAAGCGGTCCATTCCCGGGGCCTCGCTCCGGAAGCGGGCGATGAAATCCGGACCAACCTCATAGGAGCGCTGGCTGATCGTCGGGCCGAGCACCGCAACGATCCGGTGCCGCCGGGCGCCCAGCGCCTCCATGGCGGTCACTGTCGCTTCGATCACCCCGGTCAGCGCGCCCTTCCAGCCGGCATGGGCAGCCCCGACCACCCCCTCGGCGGGATCGGCGAACAGGATCGGCCCGCAATCTGCGGTGGCGATACCGAGTGCCAGCCCCTCCACACGCGTCACCATGGCGTCCGCCCGGGGCCGTTCTGTCGGCGCGAAGGGCGCCTCGACGGTGACGGCCTCGGCCGAGTGAACTTGGTACAGGCTCACGAGCCGGTCGGCCGGTAGCCCGAGCTGCGCGCACATCCGCGCCCGGTTCTCGATCACGTGCTCCAGCGCGTCCTGGGAGCCGAGACCTCCGTTCAAAGAGGTATAGGTGCCCTCCGAGACGCCGCCGCGGCGGGTGAAGAAGGCATGGCGGATGCCCGCGCATGCGGAGAGTTCCGGCGCTTCGATCAACAGGCCTGCGGTCACGGTCGACCCTCCATGAGTCCTGACGAGCGTTCGGGGTGGCGCCCCGATAGCGCACGGGCGGCCCCTTGACGATGTCGCTCAGACGTCAGATTCTTGCTGCAATGCAATATGAGGCCGGTACCGGCCCCATTCCGAGAAGGATTGCAATGACGCACGGGATCGAGTCCGAAGCCCTGAAGGACACGTCCAAGCCGGTGGCCGAAGCGCCCCGCAGCCCGAACTCGCCCGCGCATCCTGTCACGCGCGAGCCTGCCGCTTTCGACCCGAACGATCCGAACCCGCCGGCTCCGCCGAGCCCGCGTCCGGCAAACCAGACCGATTCCGGTTTCGGTTCGTTCGGTTGAACGACTCCGGCGTTACGGATCCGGAAAACCCGGGAGCGGCCCCAGATCCGGGCCGCTCACCGCCAGACTCTTGAACAAGCTGCCCATCCCGGTCCGTCCGGGATCCGTCAGCCGCGCGACCGCCGCGTCGATCTCCGCCGCTTGGGCTGCCGTGGCACGGGCCTTCAGCCGCTCCGCACGTTGGCGCAGGCCGAGGCTCAGCAGGAAGTCGCCCTGATCAACCGGTCCATGGGCCCGGGCGCCGGCACTTGCGGCCGCTTTGGACAGGGCGGTGAAATCAACATGGTGCGTCAGGTCGGCCTCGCCGGGCGCCGCCAACGGATCGGTAAAGCCGTGCCGGGTCATCGCCTGAAGCGTGTCGCCGAAGCCGGGGCGGACATGGCCGTAATCGAGCATTAGCAGCGCGCCGCCCATCGTGCAGAACCGCTGCGCCAGCGCGCGGATGACGGCGAGGCCCGCGCTCGGCACGCTGAGCAGCCCACCTTCCGGCCCGTCGGCGTCGAGGCTCGGGGTCGGTTCCGGTGCGAGTCCGAAGGTGAAGCCGCCCTGCGCGTCGAGGCCGACCTGACGCGCGTGCCAGCCCGCCGTACCCCGCACGAACTGAAGGACCGGCAGGCAGTCGAAGAACTCGTTGGCCAGGATGATCGCGGGCCCTTCGGGCAGGGACTCGAGGCCGTTGTGCCAACGCGCGCCCGTGCCGGCGAGGGTTCGTTCCTGCACCGCCCGCAACACCGGGCTGGTCTCGACGAGGTGTGGCGCGACACGCAGGCCCGACGCGGCGGCCCGGAGCGCCCGCAGGGCATCCGCCATCAGCGTGCCGCGGCCGGGGCCGAGTTCGATCAGGACCAGGGGATCCGGCCGGCCCATCAATTCGTGAACGTAGGCGGTCCAGGCCCCGATCAACTCGCCGAACATCTGGCTGATCTCGGGCGCCGTCGTGAAGTCGCCCCGCGCGCCCAGGGGATCCCGGGTGCGGTAATAGCCATGGACCGGGTGGCCCAGGCAGAGCGCCATGTAGCGGTCGATGCCGATCGGCCCGTTCTGGCGGATCAGCGCTGCGATCTCCGCCGCAAGCGGCGTCACGCCCCGACGGGCGCCTTGCGCGCCTCCTCGGAGGCCGGCACCTCGACCGGGTGACGCGGGCGCGTCCGGCCGGTCGCCGCCAGCACGATGTAGGTGAGGCCGACGATCATCATCGGCACGCAGAGCAGCATGCCCATGGTCACGCCGCCGCCCATCGGCCCGAGATGGTCTCCGAACAGGAAGCCGAGCTGCCGGTCCGGCTCGCGGAAGAACTCGCAGACCGTCCGGGCCAGGGCGTAGCCCAGGACGAAGATGCCGCCGAGCAGCCCGGGTTTGCGGAAGCCGAACCGGCGGACGCTGATCGCCATCACGATGAACAGCAGCAGGCCCTCGGTGGCCGCCTCGTAGAGCTGGCTTGGATGGCGCGGCAGCGGGCCGCCGCTCGGAAACACGATCGCATAGGGGAAGTCGGGCGCGACGCGGCCCCACAGCTCGCCGTTCACGAAATTGGCGATCCGGCCGAAGAACAGGCCGATCGGCACGACCACGGCGCCGATATCGAGCAGCGTGTAGCCGTTCAGCCCTTTGGACCGGGCGAACAGCAGGAAGGCCAGGATCGCCCCGATGAACCCGCCGTGGAACGACATGCCGCCGTTGCGGATCGCCAGGATCTCCCACGGATCGGCGATGTACATCGGCAGGTTGTAGAACAGCACGTAGCCGATCCGCCCGCCCAGCACGACGCCGAGCGCCACCCAGACGACGAGATCGTCGATATCGACCACCTGCGGGCGCTTCACCACGCCCCAGAGGCTGTCGGCCATGACGAGGCGGCGCGCGTAGTACCAGCCGCCGATCAAGCCGGCGATGTAGGCGAGCGCGTACCATTTGATCGTGATCGGCCCGATCGCGAGCGCCACCGGATCGATGGCCGGAAAGGGCAGGGCGAGGAACGGCATCGGTCTCACCTCCGGGGCGGCCGGATTGGACGCCGGAGGGGCGGCGCGTCAAGCCCACATGAAGCTTTGCCGGAGGCGAAGCATCAGGCTGGCACGAACAGGAAGCCGTGTCCGTCCGGTCCGGCGCAATAGATGGCTGCGTCGTCCGCGGAGGCCCGTGGCGACAGTCCGGCCTCGCGCAGGCGTCGCACGAGGCCCTTCGGATCGGCCGTCGAGAAAATGGAGCGGGTCGCGGCTCGGTCGGCGGGGCAGTATGACTGCCGCCGCTGCTGCGTGGCCGGCGCGCGGTAATGCAACAGCTCCACGTGCGGCGCCGGTTCCGGCGGCTCCAGCGCGATCACGTCGACCTTGGGATCGTCCACGCCGTCGAGGCGCGCCTGCTCCGGGCCCTGGTTCAGTCCGCGCTGCGCCACCGTGAGGCCGAGCGGTCCGGTCAGAAAGGCCAGGGCGGCGTCGAGGTCGGCGACGGTGATCGCCGAATGGTCGATGCCGAGGAACAGGCCGGGCGCGTGCCGCCAGCGCGCGGCCGGTGGCCCGTCCGGGAACCCGATCAGCTCCAGCGGATGCCCGTCCGGGTCTCGGAACTTGTAGGCTGTCACACCCCCCGAGGAAGCCGGCAGGCGTTGGGCGCCGTCGCGGCTGATCGGCGTCGGGCCGACCTGGGCGAGCTGTGCCGTCGCGGCATCCATGTCGCGGACGGGGATCGCGAAGTGCTGGAAGAACGGGTCGGTCGCCGCGGGATCGGGCGGGTAGGGCGCGCCGGGCGGATCGACTGTGAGGAAGGTCACGCTTTGCGCCCCGAGCCGCATACGCAGCTGCATCGCGCGCCTGTCAGCGAACCCCATCGCTTCCGCCTGGCCGGCCGGCACGGGCTCCGGCGGGGCGACCCGTTCGAAGTCAAGGCCATCCCGATAGAACGCCTCCGTGGCCGCAAGGTCCGCGACGGTGCGGCCGAATCCGACGATCGCGCGCACCCCGCTCACAGGAGTGGTGCTCCGCGGACATTGACGTAGATCGCGTAGATCGCTTGCGAAGCGCACAGGAACAAACGGCTGTTGTTGCGGCCGCCGAAGGCGAGGTTGGCCACCGTCGCGGGAACCAGGATCTTGCCGACCAGCGCGCCGCCGGGATCGATGCAATGGACGCCGTCCCCGGCGCTCGACCAGATGTTGCCGTGCTCGTCGCAGCGGATCCCGTCGGCATTGCCCGGCGCGATCTTGAAGAGCACGTCGCCCCCGGACAGGCTGCCATCTTCGGCCACGTCGAAGGCGCGCACGTGCTGCACCGGGTCGGGAGCGAACTGCAGCCCGGTCTCCACGATGTAGAGACGGCGCTCGTCGGGGGAGAAGCACAGGCCGTTCGGCCCCTGGAAATCGTCCGCCACCACCCGCAGCGAGCCGTCCCGCGGGTCGAACCGATAGACCGCGGCGGGCAGCTCGGCCTCCTGCTTGCCACCCTCGTAGTCGGTCTGGATGCCGTAGGGCGGATCGGAGAACCAGATCGTCCCGTCCGACTTGCAGACGACGTCGTTGGGCGAATTCAGGCGCCGCCCCTGGTAGCGCTCGACGAGACCGGTGATGCTGCCGTCGAGCTCGGTCCGGTGGATGCGCCGGGCGCGATGCGAGCAGGACAACAGCCGGCCCTGCCGGTCGCGGGCATGGCCGTTCTCGAAGTCGCCGGCGTCGCGATAGACGCTGAGGCCCGCCGAATCGGCCCAGCGCATCACCCGGTTGTTGGGCAGATCGGAGAAGAGCAACTCGTCCCGGTCGCCGAAGAAGACCGGCCCCTCGGTCCAGCGGAAACCGTCGGCGAGTTTCTCCAGGGGCGCATTCGGCAGCACGTAGGCTTTAAAGCGCGGCTGCGTGAACTCGAACCCGTCCATGGCGCGGCCCTACTTGAAGCGGCCCGGCTGATTCAATGTCGGTTCGACCTGCAGACCTGTCACGATCATCGTGCAGGGTTCGTCACCGACAGTGCCGGACAGGTGACCCTTCCGGCCGTCGCGCGCCTTCGTATTCTGATCCTCGCCCATCATCAGCTCGCCCGGGCCCATTTCGACCCGGTGGCCATCCATGGTTTCTACGAACCAGCGGCCGGAGAGGATCGCGATCCATTGCGGGCGCGGATTCTCATGCCATTCGCCAACCCAGCCCACCGGCAGGACCGTGAAGGTGACGACCGAGGGCGCCGGATCCATCTTGTCGTTCCACTGCGGCGCGGTTTCGGGGTCGATGCCCTCGAACTTGAACCGCTCTAGGTGGAACAGCTCCTGGCGGCTCATCCCTTCCGCGTCGGTGTAGACGTGCCAGTAGGGCATTTTCGGAGGGGTGGGTTCGGTCATCGTCGTTCCTGCGGCGGCGGGGATCAGGGTCCTCGCACAACGAGCGGGTTCGGCGATGGTTCGCGGCGGACGATCAGACGTCCTCTCCGCTTGGAGGCCACGGGACCGGCCGCGTCATGATCGCGTCCCAGGCATACGGGCAGTTCGCCGGGACGATGTCCTCGTCGAGACCGGTTTCGCCCGCAGCCTCGATCCGCGCACGATGATAGGCACGTGCGACAAGCCCCTCGATCTGCGAGCGCAGGCTTGGGCTGTCGTCGAGCCGCTCCTCGACCACGCAGCGTTGTGTCCGGATCGATGTGACCCAGCTCCGGCTTCGCCGGGCAGGTTGATGATCCCATTTCAGCAGATGCAGCAGGATCACGCTGAGAGCGCTGGTCAGCGCATGACGCTCGCTGCGGCCCAAGATGCTCGATGTCGAGGCGAGACCAAGCGCCCGCGCGCAGAAAGCGCGTCTGCTCCTGAACCCAGGCATGGACATCGCCCTCATAATCCGTGGCGATCGTCCCGCGCGCAGCACGCTTTGGAGCTGTCACAGCTGCCTCCTCGTCGCCCATCCGTAAACGGGCAAGACAAGCCTATCACATCTGCTCGGGGATCCGGTCCGTCTGCGCGAGGTTCGAGAACCGGGTGATGTTGGCGTCGAACTGCAACTCCACGGTGCCGGTCGGGCCGTGACGCTGCTTGCCGAGGATCACCTCGGCCTTGCCGTGGACGCGCTGCATCTCGGCTTCCCAGGCGAAGAACTCCTCCGTGCCTTCGCGGGGCTTCTTATTGCCGACGTAATACTCCTCGCGGAACACGAACATCACCACGTCGGCGTCCTGCTCGATCGAGCCTGATTCACGCAGGTCCGAGAGCTGGGGACGCTTGTCGTCGCGGTTCTCCACCTGACGGGAGAGCTGCGACAGGCCGATCACCGGCACCGCCAGCTCCTTGGCCAGCGCCTTCATGCCGGTGGTGATCTCGGTCATCTCCTGCACCCGGTTGTCGCTGCGCTTGCCGGAGCCCGAGAGCAACTGAAGATAGTCCACGATCAACAGGTCGAGGCCCTTCTGCCGCTTCAGGCGCCGCGCGCGCGCGGACAGCTGGGCGATCGAGATGCCACCGCTCTGGTCGATGTAGAACGGGATCGTCTGCATGTCCCGGGCAGCATCGGTGATCTTGTAGAAGTCCTCGGGCCGGATGTCGCCGCGGCGGATCTTGTAGGACGGCACGCCCGACTGCTCGGCGATGATACGGGTGGCGAGCTGCTCGGCCGACATTTCGAGCGAGAAGAAGCCCACGATACCGCCGTTCACGGTCTTGGTCGTGCCGTCCGGCTGCTTTTCGCCGCGGTATGCCTTGGCGATGTTGAAGGCGATGTTGGTCACCAGCGAGGTCTTGCCCATCGCCGGGCGGCCCGCGAGGATGATCAAATCGGAGGGCTGCAGGCCGCCCATCTTGGCATCGAGGTCGGAGAGGCCCGTGGCGATGCCCGAGAGCTTGCCGTCGCGCTGATAGGCCTTGGCGGCCATGTCGACCGCGGCGGTCAGCGCGTCCGAGAATTTCTGGAAGCCGCCATCGTAGCGTCCGGCCTCGGCCAGTTCGTAGAGCCGCCGCTCGGTCTCCTCGATCTGATCCCGTGGCGCCTGCTCGACCGGGGCCTCGTAGGCGCCGTTGACCAGATCCTCGCCGATCGTGATCAGGCGCCGGCGGATCGCGAGGTCGTAGATCGCGCGGCCGTAATCGCCCGCGTTGATCACCGTGGTGGCGTCGGCGGCGAGCCGGGCGAGGTACTGCATCACCGTCTGGCCGCCGAAATCGGCGTCGCCCAGATAGGTCTTCATGGTGATGGGCGTGGCGAGCTTGCCGGCCCGGATCAGCGAGGCCGCCACCGTGTAGATCTGCTGGTGGGCATCCTCCATGAAATGCTCAGGCAGCAGGAAATCCGACACCCGATAATAGGCGTCGTTGTTCACCAGGATCGCGCCCAGCAGCGCCTGCTCCGCATCGATATTGTGCGGGGCGACGCGGTATTCGGCCTGGACCGCTTCCAGCTTGGCCGTGAGCG
The DNA here is from genome assembly GCF_026540795.1 of Methylobacterium sp. GC_Met_2. Lineage (NCBI taxonomy): Bacteria > Pseudomonadati > Pseudomonadota > Alphaproteobacteria > Hyphomicrobiales > Methylobacteriaceae > Methylobacterium > Methylobacterium sp. GC_Met_2. The sequence continues at coordinate 9,064 of NZ_JALNUM010000125.1, read as the reverse complement.
CATTGGGCAGGGCCATCGGCGGACGACTCCGTAACAAGCGCCGCGGCGGGCGCACCAGGATCACACCGCACGACCTTGGCCACGGTATGGTTACCGAAGCTTAGCCGACGGCCGGTTCTCCCGGGCCGAGGCACGGAAAAGCGGACGCCCGCCGACTCGCATGAGTGGCGGGCGTCCATGCTGGAACAAAACTGGAACATGTCAAGTCTCGGAGACGATCATCCCCATTGTCCACCGCTATACAGCCGTCGGAACCACTACCCCGTGGTCCCGCTCGCAAGCCGCCTCACGTCCGCCGCTGGGCCTGCCCCTCCTGCTCCTCGAAGCCCTTGAGCATCTTGTCGAGCGTCAGCGGGTACTCGCGCACGCGGATCCCGGTGGCGTTGTAGATCGCATTCGCGAGCGAGGCGCCGGCCCCGCAGATGCCGAGTTCGCCGAGGCCCTTGCTCTTCAGCGGGTTGGTCTTGTCGTCGAGCTCCGGCAGGAACACCGCGTCGATCTCCGGGATGTCGGCGTGGACCGGCACATGATACTCGGCAAGATCGTGGTTGACGAAGTAGCTGTAGCGTGGATCGACCACCGCATCCTCCATCAATGCCGCGCCGACCCCGAAGGTCATGCCGCCGATCGCCTGGCTGCGGGCCGTCTTGGCGTTGAGGATGCGTCCGCCGGTGAACACCCCAAGCATCCGCCGCAGCCGGATCTCGCCGGTATCGACGTCGACGCCCACTTCGGCGAAATGCGCGCCGTAGGAATATTGCGAGAATTTCTGTTTCATCTCGCCCGGCTTGATCTCACCGGACGCTTCGAGCCCCGATCCGGCGAGGTCGGTCAGCGCCTCGGTGCGATTGCCGGACGTGACGGCCCCGTCCCGGAACGTCGCCCCATCGGCGTTGAGGTCGCCGGCCTTGAGCAGAGCCTGCCGCAGGTTGTCGCAGGCGACGTAGAGCGCGGAGCCCGCCGAGGCGGCACCGAACGAACCGCCCGACCCCGACGCCATCGGGAAATTCGTGTCGCCGATCTCGACCCGTACGCGCTCGGGCGGCAGGCCCAGCATCTCGCCGGCGATCTGGGTGAGGATCGTGTACGTACCGGTGCCGGGATCGGTCATCGCCATCTGCACGACCAGTACGCCGTCCGGCCCGAGCCGGACCTTGGCGGCCGACGGCATCAGCGGGTTGAGCCGGGCGGCGGCCGACATACCCATGCCGACGAGCCAGTTGCCCTCACGCCGGCTGCCCGTCGCTTGCCGCTTGTCCCAGCCGAACAAGCGGGCACCCTCCCGCATGCACGGCACGAGCTGGCGGGTCGAGAACGGCACCTTCTTCTCGGGATCCTCGACCGGCTCGTTGAGCACCCGCAGCTCGATCGGATCGATCTTCAGCTGCTCGGCCAGCTCATCCATGGCGCATTCGAAGGCGAGCTGGCCGACGGCCTCGCCGGGCGCGCGCATCGAGGAGGCGATCGGCATGTTCAGGTTCACGAGCCGGTGGCGCGTGACCCGGTTCTGCGCCGCGTAGAGAGACCGGGTGACGTTGGCCGAGGTCTCGAAGAACCCGTCGCCCTCGGCGGTGTCGGACCACGATTCGTGGCCAATCGCCGAGAGGCGCCCGTCTTTATCCGCACCCAGCCGGATCCGCTGGATCGTGTCGGTGCGGTGGGTGGCGACGTGAAATTCCTGCTGGCGGGTCAGTGCAACCTTCACGGGGCGCTGGACGACTTTCGAGGCCAGGATCGCAAGCGTCGCCTCCGGCTGGACCTGGAGCTTCGCGCCGAAGCCGCCACCGATATAGGGGCTGACGATCCGCACCTTCTCGGGCGGCAGCTTCAGCACCGAGCCCAGCGCCTTCTGGCCGCGATTCGGCATCTGGTTGGCGGTGTAGAGCACGACGCCATCGCCCTCCCACGACGCGATGGTGGCGTGGGGCTCCATCTGCGCGTGGATCTGGTTCGGCGTGACGTATTCCACGTCGAGCTTCACGGGCGCGGCCGCGAACGCAGCGTCGAAGTCGCCGAGCTTGGAATCCGGCGGGGAATTGACCGGCTTCGGCTCGTAGGCCGAAGCTAGGCTGTCCTTCAGCAGCCCCTTGGGCTTGGTCACGTCGTACCGCACCTTGACCAGCATCGCGGCGGCGCGAGCCTGCTCGAAGGTCTCCGCCACCACGAAGGCGACCGGCTGCCCGTAGAAATTGATCCCGGTCCCCTGGAGCTGTGGCCAGACCTGCTCCTTCTTCTCGCCCTGCTCGGGCACGTTCTCGTGGGTCAGGACCAGGATCGTGCCCGGCGCCTTGCGCGCGGCGTCCGCATCGATCGACCGGATCGTGCCGGACGCGATCGTCGCCGGCACGATGTAGCCGTAGGCGGGGTTCTTGAGCGCTTGGGTCTCGTACGCGTAGGGCACATGGCCCATGACCTTGAGTTTGCCCTCGACCCGGCTGAGCGGCTTGCCGACGAGGCCGTCAGGACGGTCGTCGAGCGGCGTCCGGCCGATCGGCTGATTCATCTCCATGGGAACGGTCCTTGCCGGGATTTAAGCGCGGGTCGCCTGCGCCACGACGGCGCGCAGGGTCCGACGGGTCAGCGGGATCTTGAAGTCGTTGCTGCCGTAGCCGCGGGCGCCTTTGAGCACCGCATCGGCGGCGGCATCCGCCGAGCCGGTCTGCACCAGAGCCGTCTCGGCCTCGGCCACCCGCCAGGGCTTGTGCGCCAGACCGCCGAAGGCTAGGCGCGCGGCCTGAGGCTTACCGCCTTCGGCCCCTGCGATCACCGCGGCCACCGAGACAGTGGCGAAGGCGTAGGACGCCCGGTCGCGGACCTTCCGGTAGATGTGCAGGCCAGCCACCGGCTTCGGCAGCGTCACGGCGGTGATGATCTCGCCCTTGCGCAGCTCGGTCTCGATGTGCGGGGTGTCGCCCGGAAGCTTGTGGAAGTCGGCGATCGGGATGCTGCGCGCTGCACCGTCCGGGTTCATCGTCTCGACGGTGGCGTCCAGCGCCCGCATGGCGACCGCCATGTCGGACGGGTTGGTGGCGATGCAGGCTTCACTCGCGCCGACGATCGCCATGATCCGGTTGAACCCGCCGATCGCCGAGCAGCCGGAGCCGGGCTCGCGCTTATTGCAGGGCATCGCCGTGTCATAGAAGTAGTAGCAGCGGGTCCGCTGGAGGAGGTTGCCGGCAGTGGTCGCCTTGTTGCGCAGCTGTCCCGAGGCGCCGGCCAGCAGCGCCTTGGCGAGAACCGCGTAGTCCTTCCGGACCCGCGGGTCGGCCGCGAGGTCGGCGTTGCGCACCAGGGCGCCGATGCGCAAACCGCCCTCCTGCGTGGCATCGACCGTGCCGAGGGGCAGCCGGTTGACGTCGATCAGGGTCGCCGGGGTCTCGATCTGGAGCTTCATCAGATCGAGCAGATTGGTGCCGCCGGCGATGAACTTCGCATTCGGCCGCTCGGCCGCGAGCTTGGCGGCGTCCTGCACAGTCGTGGGACGCTCGTACGTGAAGGCCTTCATGTCCGGCCCCTTAGAGGTTGCTGGCGGCGGTATCGCGGATCGCCGCGACGATGTTCGGGTAGGCGCTGCAGCGGCAGAGATTGCCGCTCATCCGCTCGCGGATTTCGGCGTCGCTGAGCGTTGGGGTCGCCGCGATGTCCTCGGTGACGTGGCTCGGCCAGCCGGCCTTGGCCTCGCTGAGCATGCCGACCGAGGAGCAGATCTGGCCCGGCGTGCAGTAGCCGCACTGGAAGCCGTCATGCTCCAGAAAGGCCGCCTGCATCGGGTGCAGCTTGTCGCCGTCGGCCAAACCCTCGATCGTGGTGATCGAATCGCCCTCGTGCATCGCCGCAAGCGTCAGGCATGAATTGATGCGTCGTCCGTCGACCAGCACCGTGCAAGCGCCGCACTGGCCGTGATCGCAACCCTTCTTCGTGCCGGTCAGCGCGAGATGCTCGCGCAGCGCGTCGAGCAGGGTGGTGCGCGTATCGAGGACGAGGTCGTGCGGCTGGCCGTTGATGGTGAGCCGTACCGGCAAGGTCTGTGGGGCCGGGTCGCCCGGCGCGGCGACGGCGGGTGCCGGACGGAAGCCCAAGGCGCCGAGCGCCCCGGCCGCGGCGCAGCCCTCCACAACGGCGCGCCGCGTCAGTGTGAACGGTGCCTTCGGGGTCTCGTCGATCATGCTGCTATCCCGCCCGGGCGCAGCGCGTCACGGCGCAGCGCAGCCTGGTATCCAGCGTGCCAACGCCCGGCTCGACGGATTAGATCCGGTCCAGACTGCGCCCGTTCAACGCGGACCGGCGGCGTCCAAGAACCCGATCGGGCGACACGGATCGGCCATTCCCCATCGCTTCGACGCGCACGAGGACGAGGTTGCTTCGGAACGTGTCACGCCACCATCATTTGGCTCGATCGAGACTCATCCGCGAGATCCCAGCATGGCCGAGACCGTCCCGACCCTTGCCCTCAATGACGGGCACCGTATCCCGCAGATCGGCTATGGCTGCTGGCAGCTCTCCGATGCGCAGGCGCCCGAACTCGTCGGCAAGGCACTCCAGGCCGGCTACCGCCTGATCGACACCGCGGCGGCCTACGGCAACGAGGCCGGCGTCGGACGCGCGGTCCGCGACGCGCAGGTCTCGCGGGACGAGATCGTCCTCACCACCAAGCTCTGGAACGACCGCCAGGGCCGCGACGAAGCGCGGCGGGCTTTCGACGAGAGCCTGAAGCGCCTCGGCCTGCCCTACGTCGATCTCTACCTGATCCACTGGCCGTGCCCGCAGCGGCACCTGTTCGTCGAAACCTGGAAGACCTTGATCGAACTTCAGAAGGAGGGCCATGCGAAGTCGATCGGCGTCTCGAACTTCACGTCCGAGCACATCGCCACGCTGGTGGCGGAGACCGGTGTCACCCCGGCGGTGAATCAGATCGAGCTGCACCCGCATTTCCAGCGCAAGGCCCCGCGGACAGACGACGCCCGTCACGGGATCGTGACAGAATCGTGGAGCCCGCTCGGCCAGGGCAAGGAGCTGAACGATCCGGCTATTCTCGCGATCGCGAAGGCGCATGGAAAGACCGCCGCCCAGGTGGTCCTGCGCTGGCAGGTGCAGACCGGCTGCGTCGCGATCCCGAAGACGGCGCGGCCCGAGCGCATCATCGAGAATATCGCGCTGTTCGATTTCGAACTCTCGACCCAGGAGATGGACCGGATCGCCGCCCTGGACCGGTCCGACGGCCGCATCGGGCCCGATCCCGCGACCTTCTGCTGAGCCGATACCCTTCTGCGGCGCAGCATGACACCGCGCCGCAAAAGATTTATGCTCAGAGCTAGCATATCTAGACAGGCGCCCTCAGCCCCCATAAGTTAGGCGGCACAATGCTCAAACTGAGCATAATGGAGGACGCCATGGCGGCGACCGTTGCACCCGTCTCGCGCACGCCCATCCAGGGCCTGCCGTTGCCCGACCTCTACGCCCGCGTCAGCCGGCACGTTCCGGCGATCGAGTGGCCGGCGCTCGCGCCGGATATCGAGGCGATCCTGCGCCTGAAGCGGGAGCGCAACGCCGTGATCCTGGCGCACAATTACCAAGCGCCGGAAATTTTCCACACGGTGGCCGACATTGTGGGCGACAGCCTTGCGCTCGCCCGCGAGGCCGTGACCGTCGATGCCGACGTGATTGTCCTGGCAGGCGTCCACTTCATGGCGGAGACCGCCAAGCTTCTGAACCCGAGCAAGACCGTTCTGATCCCCGACATGGGCGCCGGTTGCTCGCTGGCCGATTCGATCACCGCCGCGGACGTGCGCGGCCTGCGGGCCAAATACCCGGGCGTGCCGATCGTGACCTACGTGAACACCTCGGCGGCCGTGAAGGCCGAGTCGGACCTGTGCTGCACCTCAGGCAACGCTGTCGCCGTGGTGCGGTCGCTGAACGCCCCCCGAGTTCTGATGATCCCGGACGAGTTCCTGGCGCAGAACGTCCAGGCCGAGGTCCCGGAGGTCGAGATCCTGACCTGGGCCGGTCACTGCGAGGTGCACGAGCGCTTCACCCCGGCCGATATCCGCGACGTCCGCGACAGCTATCCCGGAGTTACGGTCATCGCGCACCCCGAATGCCCGCCGGATGTGGTGGCCGAGTCCGATTTCTCCGGCTCGACCGCCATGATGATGGACTTCGTGCTGCAGAAGCGCCCGAGCCAGGTGGTGCTCGTGACCGAGTGCTCGATGGCCGACAACATCGCGGCGGCCAACCCGGATATCGAGTTCATCAAGCCCTGCAACATGTGCCCGCACATGAAGCGGATGAGCCTGAGCAACATTCGCCGTGCGCTCGAAACGATGACCCATGAGGTCACGGTCGATCCGGCTTTGGCCGATCGTGCCCGGGCCGCTGTGGAACGCATGCTCCAGGTGCGCACGCGATGAACGCCATCTCCCCCAACAATGCTGACCGCGTGATCGTGGTCGGCGGCGGCGTCGCGGGCCTCAGCGTCGCGCTGCGCCTCGCACCCCGTCCGGTGACACTGGTCACCGCCTCGGCGATCGGCTTCGGCACTGCCACCGGCTGGGCCCAGGGAGGCATCGCCGCCGCGGTTGGCGCCGACGACGCGGCGGCGCTCCATGCCGCCGACACGGAAGCCGCCGGGGCCGGGCTGACCGAGCCCGAGGTCGCGCTCCGGGTCGCGCAGGAAGGGCCGGCGCTGATCGACTGGCTGGTACGCCTCGGCGTGCCGTTCGACCGCACCGGGGATGCTGCGCTCGCCCTCGGGCTGGAGGCGGCGCATGGCCGCCGTCGCATCGTCCGCTCCGGCGGCGACGCCACCGGGGCCCGCGTGCTCGAAGGGTTGGTGCGGGCCGTGCTGTCCGCACCGTCCGTGGAGGTCGTCGAGGCGCGCGCCTGCGACCTGCTGCGGGACACGAACGGGGCCGTGGCCGGTATCGTGGCCGAGCGCGACGGCGCCCTGTTCCGGATTCCGGCCCGCGCGGTGGTGCTCGCCACCGGCGGCGTCGGCGCGCTCTACGCGGCGACGACGAATCCGACGGGTGCCGTCGGCCGCGGTCTGGCGCTCGCCGCCCGCGCCGGCGCGGTGATGCGCGACATGGAGTTCGTGCAGTTCCACCCCACCGCCATCGCGGCCGGTGCCGATCCGATGCCGCTCGCCACCGAGGCCCTGCGCGGGGAGGGTGCCCGGTTGATCGACGAAACCGGCGCACCCGTTATGGCCGGTATCGCGGGTGGCGATCTCGCGCCCCGTGACGTGGTCGCGCGCGGCATCTTCCAGGCGCTGCAACGGGGCCGCACGGTCTATCTCGATGCCCGTGGGGCGCTCGGCGCTTCGATGCCGACACGCTTCCCGACCGTTGCGGGCCTCTGCGCCGCGGCCGGCATCGACCCGGCCGTGCAGCCGATCCCGGTCCGCCCGGCCGCGCACTACCACATGGGCGGTGTGAAGGTGGACACCCACGGTACCACCTCGGTGCCGGGCCTCTACGCCTGCGGCGAGGTGTCCTCGACGGGGCTGCACGGCGCCAATCGGCTCGCCAGCAATTCCCTGCTGGAGGGCTTGGCCTATGCGCGCTTCATCGCCGATGGGCTCGACGCGCCGCCCCCCGCGGCCATCGTGCCCGAGGCCGTGACCCTGCGGGCCGGTAGCGACTTGCCGGCGCTGCGGGGGCTGATGGAGAGCAAGGTCGGTGTCGTCCGCGACGCGGCCGGGCTCGCCGAGGCCGTCGCCATCCTCGAGCCGAAGGCGGAAGGCTGCGATGCCGCCCTGGTGGCGTTGCTCATCACCCGCAGTGCGCTGGCGCGCCAGGAGAGCCGCGGCGCCCATTGGCGCAGCGATTTCCCCCACCTCGCCCCGGCGGCCCACACCGAGACCACGCTGGCCGAGTTGTCCGCCGCGCCCCGCACGATCCCGTCCGCCGAGGAGGCGCTGACGCCATGATTCAGTCGGTCCTCTCCGAAGAGATCTTGCCCCTGCCGCGACTCCTAGTGGAGCCGGTGGTTCGCGCCGCCCTCCTCGAGGATCTGGGCCGCGCGGGCGACATCACCACCGACGCCATCGTGCCCCCGGGCGAGCGCATGCGCGGGGTGATCGCCTCCCGGCAGGACGGCGTCATCTCGGGCACCGACGCCGCCGCCATCGCGTTCGCCCTGGTGGATCCGGCCGTGACCGTCACGGTCGAGCGCGGCGACGGCGCCCGCGTTGCGCCCGGCGACGTGGTGCTGCGCCTCGAAGGTCCGGCCCGGGCGATCCTGACGGCCGAGCGCGTCGCCCTCAACCTGCTCTGTCGAATGTCGGGTGTAGCCACGGCCACCCACGGTCTCGTCGAAGCGGCGCGCCCGCATGGCAAGGCGTCGATCGTCTGCACGCGCAAGACAACCCCGGGTCTGCGCGCCCTGGAGAAGCACGCCGTGCGCGCCGGCGGCGGCTCGAATCACCGGTTCGGCCTCGACGACGCGGTGCTGATCAAGGACAACCACGTGGCGGTGGCGGGCGGTATCGTTCCAGCGATCGAGCGCGCCCGCTCCCGGGCCGGACACCTCGTGAAGATCGAGTGCGAGGTCGACAGCCTGGAGCAGCTGGCGGAAGCGCTCTCGGTCGGTATCGACGCGGTGCTCCTCGACAATATGGGTCCCGACCAGCTCGCTCGCGCGGTGGCGATGATCGAAGGACGTGCCCTCTCGGAGGCCTCGGGCCGGATCACCCGGGAGACCGTGGGGGCGGTGGCGGCCTCCGGTGTCGACCTGATCTCCTGCGGCTGGATCACCCACTCGGCGGCGATCATCGATCTGGGCCTGGACGCGGCCTGAGCTGGTGGTCTCCCGGGCCGCGTCGGGCGGACACGCCACTGTCATCACGTTCGGGTGACAAGTCTTGGCTCCGATCATCTCTCAGTTGATCGAAGCCTATCGTCGCAGAGCTGACTCGCTATGGTTTCGCGAACAGCGACGCCATCGCCGGGACCCGCCCGTGAGCCAAGCCTTGAACCCTGCGGCAGCCCCAGCGGTCGATCTTCCGGCGGCGCGTGTGCCGCGCAAGCCCGGCGCGGTCCGTCACGGACCCGGCGCGGCGCTGATG
>NZ_JALNUM010000124.1:0-17558 GCF_026540795.1 Methylobacterium sp. GC_Met_2 | reverse complement strand
ACCGACAACGCCGCCCGGATCGCGTTGCGCGGCGCCGGCCTGCGCCTGCCCGCGACGGCGAGCGCGGACGCGATCGCGGCGGCGGTCCGCCGGCTCCTGGTGGAACCGGGCTTCCGCACGGCCGCCGGGACCCTCGGTGCCGCCGTTCAGGCCGATCTCAACGCGGGCGGGCTCGTCCGCGAGATCGCCGCCATGGTCGCCGCGCACCGGGATGCCGCATCCCGAGGCGGAGGCCGGCTCTGGGCGTGAGGGGGACCGCCATGCCGGCGCGGCCCCGCATCCACCCCGAGTCACGGGCCTTCTCGGCGCTGCTCGGGCTGCTCGCAGCGCTCCCGACCTTCGGGATCGACATGATCCTGCCGAGCCTGTCGGAGACGGCGGCCGCACTGCACGTCCCGACCGCCGCAATGGGCGCGGCCATGGCCGTCTACCTGCTCGGGCTCGGTGCCGCGCTCCTGGTCTACGGGCCGGTCTCGGATCGGCTCGGGCGCCGGCCCGCGATCGTCTGCGGCTGCCTCCTCCTGATCGGGGGCAGCCTCGGCTGCGCCGCGTCACGGACGCTGCCACAGATCCTGCTGTCCCGCGCCGTCCAGGGGATCGGTGCGGCCGGTCCCGGCATGGCGGTCTTCGCGATGGTGCGCGACCTGTTCGCCGGCGAGGCGGCGCGTGCCCGGATGTCGTTCGTCGTCCTGATCGTCAACGTCGTGCCGATGGTGGCCCCGACGCTGGGGGCCGGCCTGATGGATGTCGGCGGCTGGCGCCTGATCCACGCCGCGCCGCTCGCAGCGGCCCTCACGATCCTGGCGGCGATGCCAAGGGTGGCAGAAACCCTGCCCTGTGCCCCCGGCCCCGCTCCGTCCGGAATTCTGCGCGCCTATCGAAAAATCCTGGCGAACCGGGGCTTCCTCGGCCACGCCCTGTGCAACGCCGCGGCGGCGGGTGCGGTCTTCGCCTACATCACAGGCTCCGCGCTGGTGTTCGTCGGCGCCCTTGGGTTCAGCCCGTCGGCCTACGGGCTCCTCTTCGGGTCGAGTTCCCTGTCGGTGATGGCCGGCGCCGCCCTGAACGGCCGCCTCGCCGCCCGGGGCATCAATTCCCACCGGGTGATCGGCGCTGGGCTCGCCGGGGCGACACTCCTGGCGGCGATGCTCCTCGTCGATGCACTGGTCTTCACGCCCTCAGGGGTGCCGGTGATCGCCGCGATGGCCGGCATGGGTCTCGCCTTCGGCCTCGTCTCGCCGAACGCCATCCACGGCGCGACGGAGGCGGCCCCCGAGGCCGCCGGCACCGCCGGCGCCATCGTGTTCTGCCTGCAGATGATCGGGGCGGCCATCGCCAGCGATCTCGTCGCCCGGCTCTTCGACGGGCGCTCCGCCCTGTCGATGGCCGCCGTGATGCTCGGCGGCTGCCTCGCGGCGATCGCGGCCTTCGCCGGCCTCGTGCGCCCGGCCGCCCGTCCGTCCTCGTCCCGCTTTCCCTCCCAACGACACGGAGAACCCGTATGATCTTCGACCCACCCCCGTGGCCGCCCGTCCACCTGACCCGCGACGGCACCCGGCTCGCCCATATCGAGGCTGGCCCCACCAGGCCCCAGGGGCACCCGCTCCTCCTGATCAACGGCTGGACCGGCGATCACGGCATCTTCACCCCGCAGATCGCGCATTTCGCGCGGACGCGCCGCGTGGTGGCGGTCAACCTGCGCGGCCACGGCGCCAGCGACGCGCCCGAGGGGGACTACACGATGGAGGGCTTCGCCGACGACATCGCGTGGCAGTGCCGGACCCTGGACTTGGCCGAGCCGGTCGTCATCGGTCACAGCCTCGGCGGCGCCGTGGCCCTGGAGCTGTGCGGCCGCCATCCCGACCTCGCCGCCGGCCTCGTGATGATCGACACGATCGTCCTGCCGTCGCCCGACGGGGCGGGCAGCGCCGAGATCGAAGGTCTGCTGGCGGGCGTGGGCGGCCCGGACTACCGGCGTGTCGTGCGCGACATGGCCTGGGCGATCGGGTGCGATTACGACCATCCGGCACGGCGGCAGGCGCTCTTCGACACGTTCATCCGCGGCCCGGCCGAGCGGACGCCGCAGCACGTGGCCTGCGCGGCGCTGCGGAGCATCGTGCTGCACCACGATCCCGTCCCGGCCGCGCGCGCCTGCCGGATCCCCATGGCGTACATCTCGGCGGACGTACCCCTGGTCGAGGCGGCGCGGAATCTCGACCGGCTGCGCGAGCTCTGCCCGCAACTCGTCACCGCCAAGACGCTGCTCGCGGGACATTTCAACACGCTCGAGGTGGCCGATCAGGTCGACGCGATGATCGAGCGGTTCCTGGCCGTGGGCCTGAAGGCCGGGGCCGAATAAGCGGCCACGCCGTCCCGCGGCGTGATGCGTGTGTCCGGGGCGGCCTCCAGGACGGGGGCCGCCCGGCACCGCAAGGCTGTGTCACGATGCGAGCCGCGTTCCCGGCCGGTCCCCAAGGAGGCGCCGCGCCGACGCGATGACCTGGAGGGTCTGGGGGCTCAGCTCCTCCTGGTGCGCCCGACGTGCGTAGTGCCGCAGGCGCGTGACGAGGTCCGTCGCGCCGGAGATCCCGTGATCGAGGCCCGTGATCACGGATTCGGTGATCGTGCGCCGCAGCAACGTCTCGAAGATGTCGTGGTCCGCCGGCTCTGTCCGCATGAGGATCTCTCCCGTGAAGCGGAGTCGTTTTCGATCGGACAGGTTACGGCGCGATTTCAGGACATTCGACGCGCGCATGCGCTGCGCGCCCGACGTGTCGTTGCGCACGCATCGGACGCCCCGGCGGGCCGCATGTTATAATGGTAACCATCGGCGCCACGTCCGACATGATCGTGTAGCCCCCGCCTTCGAGGCTCCTCGCGCACAGCAGCAGCGAGGCCATGGCGATGGATGGACCCGAAGATCGGACGCGGCAGGCCGGTTCGCTCGAGCCGCCCGGACACATCCCGACGCTGACGGTGGCCGAACTGGAGGCCGATCCGCACGGGGTGTTCCGGACCTGGCGGCCCCGGCTGCCGGTGGTCGGCCACGAGGTCGCGGGCTTCGTCGTCCTCCGGGCGGGGGACGTCGATCGGCTGATGCGCGATCCGCGCATGCAGGCGACCGAGACGCTCTACCCCGAGACGCGCGGGATACCGGAGGGCAGGCTCTTCGACATCTTCGCGCACGGGATGCTCACCGCCAACGGTGCGGCCCATCGGCGGCGCCGCTCGCCCTTCACCCGGACCTTCGGGGCCCGGATGATCGAAGGCCTGCGCCCGCGGATCCGCGCGGCCGCGGAGAGCCTCGTCCGGGACTGGCTGCGGGACGGGGAGGTGGATCTCGTGGCGCGTTACGCCGCGCTGATCCCGGCCCAGACCATCGCCGACATCCTCGGTCTGCCGCATGCGGACATCCCCCGCTTCACGCAACTCGCCTACGAAGTTTCCCGGGTGCTGAGCTTCACCTTCGGACCGGACGACATCCCGAACCTCGAAGCGGCGGCGGTCGCGCTCCAGGATTACGTGCGCGCGATCCTCGAGGCGCGCCGGTCGGCACCGCAGGACGATTTCCTGTCGCGCTTCCTCGCGGAGGCCGAGGCGGCGGGCGATCTCACCCCCGAGGAGGTGACCGTCCAACTCGTTCAGATGATCATCGGCGGCACCGACACGACCCGGGTCGCCGGCGCCATGCAGGCGGCGCTGCTGCTGCAGCATCCGGACCAATGGGCGGCGGTGACCCGCGATCCGGGTCTGATCCCGGCCGCCGTGGCGGAATCCCTCCGCTACGAGCCGAGCGTCGGCTCCGCGGGGCGGGTCGCCCGGGAGGCGATCGACCTCGACGGAACCGTCGTGCCGGCCGGAAGCCTGATCATGCTCTCGACGCTGTCGGCGCTGCGGGACGCGGCGGCCTTCAAGGACCCGGACACGTTCGACATCCGCCGGACCGACCTCCCGCGCCTGCATCCGATCTTCGGCGGCGGCGCACACCGGTGCATCGGCGAGGCCCTGGCCCGGATCGAGCTGGAGGAAGGGCTGGCCGCCCTGATGCGCCTCGCGCCAAACCTGCGCCTGACGAGCGCGATGCCGGTCCTCCACGGCCACAGCGGCATCCGGCGCATCGGTCCGCTGCAGGTTGCCGCCTGATCGGGCACTGGATCAACCCAGTGCTCTGACGCATTCACTTCGTTCATGCGAGTGAGCACTACTTCTTTGATTTTGCATCAATTTTCCAGCCTCGGCTGACGCCTCCGTCTGGATCGATGCACTAGGGAGCCGCCGTGAACGGGCCGCCGTTCCACGGAGCGCCCGACGGCACCCGGCCCGCTGGGCCGGGTGACCCTCGAAGATGTGCAGGTTGCCTTCGACCGGAAATCGGATTTCCGGCCGACGCCACGAGCAATCGGACCAGTCATCGACATGTCGGCTGTCATAGATTTCCGGTTTTCCGAAATCACGTCGCAATTCCTGAAATTCAACACTGAAGCTCCAAGCACCGGAGCAGACGATCATGATTTCAAGGCTGACAAGAACTCTTGCAGGCGCGGCGGCGGGAGCCCTTCTCTTGATCCTCGCGGTCCCGAACGCCGTGCGGTCGCAACCGGTCCCGCGCTTCGCACAGCCCGACGTGCCGAACCCCACCGCACGGTCGCTCCCGCCCCCGTACCGGACGATCCGGGACCTCCGCTCGCCCACGGTCGAGCGCGAGCACCTCCGGGCGCAACGCATCATCAACCGCATCTGCTCGGGCTGCTGATGTCGGCGATACGCCTCCCCGACGTCAGCGCCGCGGGGGCGGACCCGGCGTCCTGGCTCGGCCGGCCGCACCGTGCGGCCGAGCTGGCCCAGGCTGTCCGCCGCCGCGCAGCCGCAGCCTGTGGCAACGCGGTCCTCGCTGCGGCGCCGGCGCCGTTGCTGATGGGATTCGCAACCGCGACCGGGTCGGAACCCATCACCCTCGGCCTCGCCGGGCTCGCCCTCACGTCGCTCGCGCTACAGGTGCGACACCTGCGCTCCGCAGCGCGGATCGTGACCCGACACCGGGACAACCTCGCGCGACTGGCGGCGCCGGCGGTCGCCCGGTTGGTGGCCGAAACCGACGCCGTCACCCTGCGCGCCGGCTGGGAGCAGGAGGCGACGGTGCTGTTCGCCGACATCCGCGACTTCACCGGACTTTGTGAAACGCTACCGCCGGGCGAAGTCGCGGCGTTCCTCGCCGAATTCCGCCGACGCGCTGCGCGGGCGATCGAGGCGGCGGGCGGCCTCGTCGACAAATTCGTCGGCGACGAGGTCATGGCCGTCTTCGGCGTGCCGCGCGCGGCCCCCGACGATACGGATCGCGCCGTCGTGGCGGCCCGCTCCCTGGCCGCCACGATGCTGGCCTGGAGTCGAGAGCGGGTGCGGACGGGTCTGCCGCCGGTCCGCATCGGGGTCGGCCTTCACCGCGGCCCGGTTTTCGTCGGCACAATCGGGGCGGAGCGCGTCGAGTTCACCGCGGTGGGCGATACCGTCAACGTGGCCCGCCGCCTGGAGCAGATGACCCGCACGACGGACTGCGACTGCATCGCCTCGGAAGCCGTGGTGCGGTCTGCGACGTCGAGCGAGGCGCGGATCGTCGCCGTTCAGCCCGTGCGCGGCGCGCGTGTCGTCCTGCGCCTGTTCGCCATCGCGTTGGCCCCGTAGCGGCCGGGCGCACTCTCAACGGGACCGGGATTCATCCGCATGATGGCCGAACAGGTTCGTCGAGGCCGGGTCCGGAAGCGCCGTCTGGTCGCCTTCCTCGGGTCGGCCGTTCTTCTGGCCGGATTGGCCGGCGCGGCCAGCGTCGGTCCGCGTCTCCTCAGGCCGAACGCCGACGCGTCCGTCACGTCGATCGAGACGCAACCGGACTATCATGATCCTGCGCTGCTGGCGCGGGCCTGGACCCTACCGGTGGCGGCGGCGTACCGGAGACGGCCTTACGAATACCAGAGCAATCCAAGCTTCTGCGGTCCGGCCACGGTGGCGAATCTTCTGCACTCCCTTGGCGTCGACTTTTCGCAAGCCGACGTGCTGCGGGGGACGGCGTTCCAGCCCTGGTTCGGCGTGCTTGTGAACGGGCTCACACTGGACGAACTGGCCGACCTGATCCGAAGGCGGCTCGACCACCCGGTCGATGTCGTGCGCGATCTTACGTTGCCGGCGTTCCGCGATCGGATGAAAAGCGGCAACGACCCCGATACGCGGCTGATCGTCAACTTCCATCGCGGCCCCCTCTTCGGCCGCGGCGCCGGACATTTCTCGCCGATCCTCGGATATCTGCCGGACGCGGACCTCGTCTTCGTCGGCGACGTCAACGGCGACGACCGGCCGTTCCTGGTCGGCACCGAGCGCCTATGGCGCGCCGTCGCGACGCGGGACAGCACCTCGGGCAAGACGCGCGGGTTGCTGATCGTCGAGACGACCCGCCATTGAGGCCGAGATGCACCGGCCGAGGGCTGGCGTCGAAATCGTCGCTGCGCACGTGCGGGAGGATGATCGACGGGGACTGCCGACGGATGCCGCCTTCTCGCGCTTCCGGTCAGCATCCAGGGAAACGGGGCGGCCCGTTGCCGCCCGGGCAATCGTAGCATCATCGGTTCGTGGGGCAGGCCACGCGCCGGGATGCCGGGTCCCGAACGGGCCGCGGTCTGGCTCTGGCGGGCTCACGGTCCTTCGCGGGTCGCCTCGGCGTGGCCGACGCGCCTCCGTCAGGCCGGGAGACGAGGGCTTGCGCTGCCGGGACTCTTGGGGGCGGATCAGGCCGCGTTGGATCCGGCGACGAGGCGGTCCAGCGTTCCAAAAATCACCGCCGGCGTATCGATCGCCGCCATATCCGCCGCGATCGCCC
Organism: Methylobacterium sp. GC_Met_2; assembly: GCF_026540795.1. Taxonomy (NCBI): domain Bacteria; kingdom Pseudomonadati; phylum Pseudomonadota; class Alphaproteobacteria; order Hyphomicrobiales; family Methylobacteriaceae; genus Methylobacterium; species Methylobacterium sp. GC_Met_2. Next base: position 10,693 of record NZ_JALNUM010000124.1, on the reverse strand, counting down.
GCGCGCGCTCGGCGAAGGCCGGCTCGGCCAAAACCCGATCGACCGCCGCACGCAGCTCTCGGGCTTCCGGCCGCTGCGACGGGATCTCGATGCCGACGCCCGACCACGCCACCCGAGCGCCGACCTCGGCCTTGTCCTCGGTGCGCCCGGCCGCCACGATCGGGACGCCGGCTTGAAGCGCCAGCTGCACGGTCCCGTAACCGCCATTGGTGACCAGCACGTCGACCTTCGGCAGGAGCACCGCGAAATCGAGGAACTCCGCGAGACGAGCGTTCTTCGGGATCGGTCCGCGCACGTTCCCGATCGGTCGGAAGCCGGTGGTGACGAGCACCAGCAGGTCGTCGCGCGTGCCGAGCGCCGACAGGGTCGGCTCGATCAGTTCGCCGGGATCGGCGTTGGCGACTGTCCCCTGGGTCACGAGTACGACCGGCTTGGACCCGTCGAGTTCGCCCCACCAGTCTGGCAAGGCAGCGTCCGGCTGCGGGGGAGGGGGCAGTGCGCCGACGAACCGGACGTGGTCGGGCAGGACCCCGAAATCGTACTCGAACGCCGGTACGGTCGTCTGAAGGAAGGCGTCGGCCATGAGATGGCGCGAATGCAGCACCGAGCACGGCAACGGCGGCAGGCCCATCCCGGCGAGCTTGGCATCCGCGTACGCGCGGACCGGCGCGCCGAAGACACGTTCGGCTTCGATCGCGATGGCCGCGTATGCCGCACGCGCGGCCTCGTCGCGTGCCGGCGGCAACCCGATCATGGCCGGAGCCCCGTCCGGCCTGTCGGCCACCATGATCGTGATGCTGCAGGCGACGATCGGTGGCCGGGACGTCCCCTCGTCCAGGAACAGGGCCGTCGCGCCGAAGAACAGATCGTCCACGACGATGATGTCGGGACGTTCGGACGCGATGATCCTGCGCAGCGTCTCGGCCTGCGGCGGCATCGGGTCGAGGAAGATCCGCTCGAAATTGTAGCGGAGCTGCTCCGGGCCCGGGGGGAGACTTGCGCGTTCGGGCAACACGTCCTCGATCCGCGTGAAGTCGATGTCGGCGCCGGCGGCGAGGGGCAGGAAGCGGGCGCCGGACTTTTCGACGGACGGGCGGAGATACCCCGCCGTGGCCACCAGCGCCTCGTCTCCGCGCGCCAAGGCCATGCGTGCGATGGCCAGCAGCGGATTCAAGTGGCCGGCAGCCGGCGTGGCGGCAAAGAGGATTTTCATGGAGGACCCGTGACGGCGACAAAGCAGGTTCTGTTCGGCCGCGCTTCACGGTTCCGTGCCCGGCGGTGAACGACGATCTCTGCTCCTGCCGGGGGGTCTGCGCTCAGCGTATGACCGCAGCGTTTCGCCGATCGGCGATACGGTTACAGGCGTAATGGTGGACGACCGCGCCTGCGCCGCTGCCTTGCCGTGGCTCAGGTGCCCGTCCCAGGACTCGTCCGCCTTCCGATCTCGCGGGACCACACGTCGTGATCGCAGGATGTCGAGGGCGGGCCGGTCGCCTTTCGGCGTTCCTGCTCCGAAGCGGACAGGTCACTATCGGTCAGACTCGGCCATTCCGAGACCAACGTGCGTGTCTCACATCGCTGGATCCGGACGGGCAGCCTTCGCGCGCGAGCCGACAGAGGCAGACATCGCCGTCGCACCCGCTCTCGAGTCAGAGCAGGCCCGTGGTCGGTTCGTGAGCGTTCGATGAAACGTGGGGTGACTATGAAGAATTGAGCGGGCGATCGTCTGCGACATGGATGATAACGGCTGGCAAACTTCAACCTGCCGCACCGGTTTAGTGCAGGTCCATCTCTGAGCATTGAACAGAGCCGTCTGATCTGGTTGCGGGTGATGAGGCTTGCGGCGAGGCTGGTGAAGGCTTTGTAGAGGCCGGCACATTGTTTGTGGCGGACGGGCAGGGGGCGGAAGCAGTTGAACCACGCCGGGGGGCGCTCGACGACCCAGCGGTGATGCTGGAGCCGCTCGCTGCTCCTGATGCTTTTGCGGACGAAGCCGAAGCACGGGGCTTGAAACCGCGGCACTCCGTTACATCACGTGGCAAGCGACCTGATGCCCCGGGCCGATCGGGCGCAACTGCGGAGTTTCCGTTCGGCATCGCCAGGGGGCAGCGTGCCTGGAAATGACACCCGGTGCGCGGGGCTGAGGGACAGGGCGGATCCCATGTGGCGCCGGCCCGGGACGGTGAAACCGCGTCGCTCCGCCGGTGCCCGCGGGATGGGAGGGGGCGAACAGCAGGCGCGTGTAGGGATGCGCGGACGAGCGCTAGAACGCGTGGCGCTCGACGGTCACGACGATCCGGCCGCCATGCATGACCGATACGAGGTCCGACATGTGCTCGACCACCGACAAATCATGGCTGATGAACAGCGGGGCAGAGCCCCATAGGCGCTAGTGCATCGATCCAGACGGAGGCGTCAGCCGGGTCCGGAAAAATTGATGCAAAACCAAAGAACTAGCGCTCATTCGCATGAACGAAGTGAATGCGTCAGAGCACTACATAGCAATCATCATCGTGGCGCGCGAAGTAGCGATCGTCGATCACCAAGCCAAATCGATCCAGCGGCGGTCCGCTTCTAGCACTGACAGTATCCAACAGTTAGAACCGTGTCTGATCGCGCTGCGGTCGGACACGGTTCTAAGCTCCTGTTGTGACGCAGCCTCTTGCGCCAAACCGGGTATCGACTTCGGCAGCGAGCGCTTCAATGCGTGCCGCCGAGATAGGCCGCCCGCACCGCCGGATCGTTGCGCATCTGCTGCGCCGGGCCCTGGAAGCGGATCCGGCCGTTCTCCAGCACGTAGGCGTGGTCGGCGACGCCAAGCGCCGCCATAGCGAACTGCTCGACGAGCAGCATCGTGACCTGCTCGGCCTTGAGCAGCCGGATGATCCGGAAGACCTCCTCCACGAGCTTGGGGGCGAGCCCCATCGAGGGCTCGTCGAGCAGCAGGATCTCGGGCCGCAGCATCAGGGCCCGGCCCATGGCCAGCATCTGCTGCTCGCCACCCGACAGGGTGCCGGCGAGCTGCGTGCGCCGCTCCTTCAGGCGGGGGAACATCTCGAAGGCCCGCTCGCGGTCGGCCGCGACGTCGCCCTTCGGGCGCGAGCCGGTCAGGCGCGGGAAGGCGCCGAGCGTCAGGTTGTCCTCGACCGAGAGCGTCGGAAACACCCGCCGGCCTTCCGGCGAATGCGCGAGGCCGAACCGGGCGACGTCGTGGCTTTCGAGGCCGCCGATCTCGCGCCCGTTCAAGCGAATGGAGCCGGCCCGCGGGTGGATCATGCCCGACAGGGCGCGCATCGTGGTGGTCTTGCCGGCCCCGTTGGAGCCGATCAGCGCGACGACCTGACCCTTGGGCACCGTGAAATCGAGCCCGTGCAGCACCTCGACCTGGCCATAGCCGGCCGAAAGTCCCGTGACCTCAAGCATGGGCCGTCTCCTCGTCGGCGACCGGGCTGCCGAGATAGGCCTCGATCACCTTCGGGTCCGCCTGCACCTCGCGGGCGCTGCCCTCGGCGATCTTGTGGCCGAAATCGAGGACGCTGACGCGGTCGCACAGGCCCATGACCACATCCATGTGGTGCTCGATCAGGATCACCGTGATGCCGGCGTCGCGGATCTTGCGGATGATCGCCGTCAGCTCGGCGATGTCGGGGGCGGTGAGGCCGGCGGCGGGCTCGTCGAGCAGCAGCAGCACCGGATCGAGGGCCAACGCCCGCCCGATCTCCAGGAGCCGCTGCTTGCCGTAAGGCAGGTTGCGGGCCTCCACCTGCGCCAGGGCGCTCAAGCCCACGAAGTCGAGGATCGCCATGGCGCGGGCGCGCTGCTCGCGCTCCTCCCGGCGGCGGCGCGGCGTGCCGAGGATCGCGTCGAACAGGGTACCGCGGAAGCTGTGGTGCAGCCCGACCAGCACGTTCTCCAGCGCGGTCATCTCCCGGAAGAGCTGAACGTTCTGGAAGGTGCGGGCGATGCCGGCGGCGGCGATCTCGGAGGGCGTGCGCCCGTCGAGGCGCTGCGTGCCGTGGCCGCGGGCCAGGGTGACGGTGCCGCTCGTCGGCCGGTAGATGCCGGTGAGCACGTTCATCATCGTGCTCTTGCCGGAGCCGTTGGGGCCGATCAGCCCGTGAATCGTGCCCGGCCGCACCGCGAGGTCGACGCCGGCCAGGGCCTTGAGACCGCCGAACTGCATCAGGGCCTGATCGACCGTCAGCAGCGGATCGGCGCCCCGGTCGCCGCTCTGGACGCTGAGCGCCGCGCCCTCGGCGTGGAGGCTCTTGCCCTCGGCGGTGTGGGCCGGGCGCAGCGCCGGGATCTTTTCGCGGAGGAAGCCGACGATCCCGTCCGGCAGGTAATAGACCACGAACAGGATCATCAGCCCGAACACCGACAGGCGATAATCGGTGACGGATTCGAGCAGCAGCGTCGCGGGGAAGAAGGCGAGGCAGAGCCCGACCGGGATCAGCAGGGCGTAGCGGTCCTCCCGGCGGCGCAGGACGGCGAGGACGCCCACCACCAGGGCGGCGAGCGCGATGATCCCCGCCATGATCCGCACCAGCCCGATATCGGCCAGCACGTTCGGCATCATCACGATGATCGCCGAGCCGATCAGCGGCCCCGCCCGCGACTTGCGACCGCCCATGGTGACCGCGAGCAGGAACAGCACAGTGAGTTCGAACCCGTACGAATTGGGCGCCACGTAGCGCTCCGACCACGCGAACAGCGCGCCCGCGAGGCCCGCCAGGGCCGCCGAGATCACGAAGGCGTAGACCTTGTAGCGGTAGACGCTGACGCCCATGCAGTCGCAGGCGATCGGCGAGTCGCGCAGCGCCTCGAAGGCGCGGCCGTAGGGCGAGCGCACCACCCGGTTGACGACCACGATGGTCACCAGCAGCGCGGCGCAGACGAGATAGTAGAATTCGAGCTTGCGCCCGGCCGCGCCCCAGGGCGCCTGGAGGCCCAGCAGCGAGAAATCGAGGACGCGGGCCGGCGGCAGGGTGATGCCGAGCGGGCCGTTGGTCAGCGGCGTCAGTTCGTTGATGAAGATCTGCACGATGGTGCCGAAGGCCAGCGTCACCATGGCGAGGTAGGGGCCCGTCACCCGCAACGCCGGCACCGCGAGCAGCACGCCGAAGGCCGAGGTCACGCCGATCCCGGCCAGGATGCCCCACCACACCCCGAGCTTGAAATGCAGGAACAGCACCGCCGCCGCGTAGGCGCCGACGCCGAACAGGCCGGCATGGCCGAGGCTGACCTGCCCGGTATAGCCGACCACGATGTCGAGCCCGAGGATCAGGATCGCGTAGATGGCGATCACCACCATCAAATGGATGTAATACGAGCTCGTGACCACGTGCGGGAAGGCGGCGAGGCCGACGACCAGCAGCACGGCGCCGAGGACGCCCATGTGGCGGGACAGGCTCGGGGCGGCCGCTTGAGCGGGCGCTTCGGCGGGGGCGAGGGTCTGCGCCATGGCTCAGGCTGCCGTGAGGGTTGCGCGGGCGGTCACGGTCAGACCTTCTTGATGACGGCCTTGCCGAACAGGCCGACCGGGCGGATGGAGAGGACGACGAGGAGCAGGATCAGGCCCGGCACATCCTTGTAGCCGGTCGAGATGTAGAAGCCGGTCAGCGTCTCCGCGACGCCGAGGATCAGGCCGCCGACGATGACGCCGAGGCCGGATTCCAGGCCGCCGATGATCGCCACTGCGAAGGCCTTCAGCGCCAGGACGGAGCCCATCGTGGCGCCGGTCAGCGTCACGGGCGCCACCAGCACGCCCGCGAAGGCGGCCGTCATGGCGCTGATCGAGTACGACAGGGTGATCACCTTCTGGGTGTTGATGCCCATCAGGCCGGCGGCGTCGATATCGTTGGAGGTGGCGACGACCGCCTTGCCCCAGATCGACTTGCGATTGAAGATTTCGACCGCCAGCATCATCAGCAGCGCGCCTGCGACGATCAGCAGTTCCATCGGCAGGATGCGCACGCCGCCGACCTGCAGGGCGGTCTCGGGCAGCGGGGAGGGGAACTTCAGGTCGTCCCGGCCCCAGACGTTCTCGGCGACGTTCTTGAAGATGATGCCGAGCGCGATGGTGGCCATGATCCACCCGTACTCGGACTTGATCTTCACGGCCGGGCGCACGCCGAGGCGCTCGACCACCGCCCCGAGGGCGAAGCCGAAGACCAGAACCAGCGGGATCATCAGCCAGTAGCCCAGGAACGGCACCAGGGTCAGGCCGAACAGCGCCCCGAGCGCCAGCGCCTCGCCCTGGCCGAAATTGAGGGTCTTCGAGGTCGCGAAGGTGAGCTGATAGCCGAACGCGATGGCGGCGTAGATCATGCCGACCGCGACGCCGGAGGCGATGAGCTGGAGCAGGATTTCCATGGATCTACTGTCACCGGAGGAGCGTCCGATCGCGCAGGCGGGCGCCGCGCGACGGCTGGGTGTCGTGCGGGCGGCCTCGGGACGCCGCCGGATTCACGGGGAACGGCCGCGCGCGCGATCGCGCGCGACCGTGAGCGTCCTCAGTTCGAGGATTTTTCCTTGAGGCGGACGACGCCGGCGTTCTTGGCGTCCTCGGCCTTGTCGTAGACGATCTTGCCGTCCTGCACCTTCCCGAACACGACCATGTTGCGCGAGATCGCGTTGTGGTCCTTGGCGGTGAACGGCTTGTCGTAAGTGGTGACCACGCCCTCGACCTTCTCGTTCAGGTTCTCGAGGGCAGCGCGGATCTTCGGACCATCGGTGCCGCCGGCCTGCTTGATCGCCGCCGCGAGGAGGTAGATCGAGTCGTAGGCCTGAGCGCCGGCCACGGGGGTCGGAATCTTCGTGACGCCGTAGGTCTTGTAGTAGTTCTCCAGGAACGCCTTGCGCTTCGGCAGGGTCTGATCCTCGATGAAGGTCTGCGGCATGATCACGCCGTTGCCGTTCGCGCCGGCGATATCGATGAAGCTCTGCATCGAGGCCGGCCAGCTGGTGATCATCGGCACCTTCCAGCCGAGCTTGGCCATGCCGTTGGTGATCTGGGCCAGTTCCGGTCCGATCCCGTAGGCGAGGATCACGTCGGCGCCGGCCTGCTGCGCCTTGAGCAGCTGGGCCGTCATGTCGACGTCCTTGATGTTGAATTTCTCGACCACCACCGGCTTCACGTTCTTGGTGGCGGCGTACTTCTCGATGTCCTCGCGCCCGAGCTGGCCGTAATTGGTCGAGTCGGCGAGGATCGCGATCTTCTTGTGGTTCTGGGCCAGGGCCTCGTCGACCATCAGGCCGGCCTGGAGCACGTCGTAGGCGGAGTTCCGGAAGACGTAGTTCGCCTCGTAATCCGGCTCCTTGAACTGGTTGGTGATGATCGTCCCGGTGGCGACGTTGTTGAAGACCGGGATCTCGGCCTCCTGGTAGAAGCGCTGGGCGGCGAGCGCCACACCGGTGTTGATGAAGCCGACGCTCGCGACGACCTTCTCCTTGTTGATCAACTCCTGCGCGACCTGGGCGCCGACCTCGTTCTTGGCCTCGTCATCGCGCTCGATGAGCTGGATCGGGCGGCCGAGCACGCCGCCGGCCTTGTTGATCTCGGCAGCCGCGAGCTTGGCGCCATCGCGCATCGAGACGCCCATCGAAGACGAGCCCCCGGTATAAGGGCCGCTCAGCCCGATCTTGATGGGGTCTGCAGCGTGCGCTGGCACCGCCGCGAGCGTGAACAAGAGCACGGCGGCAGCCGTGCGACCTGCGAAGACCATCGTTTCCTCTCCCAACGAGCGTTTGCGCCGTGTGCCCTTCGTCGTGGCACTATGCGATGAGGATCTCTTCGAAACAGGACGAGCCGTCAAGCTGCAAAGGCAATAAGTCTTAGATGATCAATACGGATTGTTCTCGGTTTCCTGTCGCGGGGGCAGCCGGCGACAGAATTTTCGCCGATCCGCGAATGGCGCGGATTAACAATCGAGCACGCACGTGCCGGGCCGTTGTTTCGCGAAAGGTCCGCTGAGCATCGCTATCCGTTTGCACCGCGCTGTGGCCGACGGTCGAGCGAAGTATCCCCGCGGTGGGCGAGGGTGTCCAAGTCCTGAAGGTCCGGTTTGATCGTCCCGTCACGGCCGACGACGGGTTGAACGGAAGCAGGGCTGCCAGCTCGATCGAGCCGGCACCCGCAGGTCGGCTTCGGAGAAGCGCGACGTTGATGCGCACGCCGACCCCTTTCACCCGGGGTTGCTCCAAAACGCAGTGTCTTGTCCTCAGCCTGCGGGCCACCGCCTTCACATCGCCCTCACGAAATGTGACGCCTTAACGTGATGGAGAGCTTACCCTATTCCCTGTTCCTCGACAGAGCGTGATCGCTGCCGGGCGATGTCCCACGAAGTCTTTCGTCCATGGGATGGTCCTCAGCCTCGCTTGGATCGGCCCAAAGCAGTCGTTTCGCTTTCGGCCAGCACCGGCCGCCGATGCTGCTCGGCGTGCAGGCTGTGTGATATGCGGAACTGAGCCAACGCTTGGCTTTCAGGTTCGGGTCAGGCCGTACGCGTCTACTAAATCAAGAAAATAATGACCGTGTACGATGTGGCGCAAGTTATCCACGATGACGACAAGTAAGAGGTTGTCGACGTTTGTACCGATCAGCACCTGATCGAACCGGTCGGCTGCATCGCGATAGACGTCGGTGACGTCGAGAAGCTCCGTGACAGGTCCCAGCGGCAACGCGATCGATTCGGTATACAACCAGACATCGACAACTGCCTCGGCGGTTGCCGTCACGTTCCGCATCGGAGCGGTGAAGCAGGCTGAGAACTCGGTTTGGGACAAAAGGCGGGGCGCCATCATCATAGTCCGCTCGTCAGGTTTGTCGTCGCGCTCACCACGAGCCGCGCGGGGAGCGCGTTGTCACACAGCCTCTACCCTGAGCCGAAGTTGCCGGACCGCCAACGAATGACCGCTTGCGAGACGCGCCGATAACCGGAGGAACAGCCGAGTTGGGTCGATAACAGCCCCTCGCACGGCCAAACGAATCGGGTCTCGACCAAGTGCAAGTCCCGATCGCGACGCAGCGGGTGGGTCCATGACCGCCGAGACGTGCACATCCAAAAACGTTGCCCTATGACCACGTTACGGGCGGTCCCGTTGGCAGTTCCCGGGTGATGTCCTAAGGACCGACGAGTAGAGATTATCGGACACCAGAAGACAGCATGCCATCGACGCCGCCGCGCCTCCCCTTTTCACACGCCGGGCAGGACTTCATCGTCAAGGCGCGTCCGGTCCCGGATGGCATCGAGGTCCGTGGCTTTTGGCATGCTCGATCGAAGGGGCGGACGCGGTTCTTCGTGGTCGTTCCGGCTGAGGCCATTCAGAAGGCTCAGCGGCCTGATTGGGCCGATCCGGTGCAGGCGGCGCTGAAGCTCGTGCGGAAGCAGATTGTCCAGGCGATCGACGAGGGCGAACCACTCGCCGAGGATACTCAGCCTTGAACAGAAAATTCACCCTACCATCACCGGTGGGCCTGCAGGCTTTCGCCGGTCGCGCCGGCGAGTGGGCCGAGTAGGCGCGGTCCAAGAACACCCGCCGAGCCAACGCCTCGACCGGTCTCGCCTCCTACACCTGGTCGGCGGCCCTCCGCATGCGTGGCGTGGGATCAAACGGGCGCACGGTCGACTGGCCGCCCAGAGGCGGCCGCTGATGACGGTGGATCCCCGACGCGCCGTTGCGACCCTGCCCGACATCCTGGCCGGATGGCGCGACCGGGCGCTGATCGTCGCAGGCTTCGCGGCAGCGCTTCGGCGATCCGGGCACGCGGGTCTGGAGATCACTCGCGGGGACGGCCGCGCTTGGATCGAGGAGCGCCCGGACGGCTTGGCGATCCACTTAGACCCGCAGCAAATCGGAGCCATCGGGGGAGGGCGCTGAGATCGGCGCTCGCAATGGCTCGGACATGCAGACCTGCCCGGTGCGCAGTTCCCCCGCCTGGATCACGGCAGCGCGCCTGAAGGGGGGCGGGCGCTCCGGCCGATCGACAGACAGGGACGCATCGGCGTCGAGGGAAAAACGGATCGCGCTGTTGCTCGGATCGTCCAACGCACAGTCGAACCGGCCGCGCTCGCGGACGCGCAGGAGTCCGAAGGGGCGTGGCAGCTGGCAGCGGCTAATGCCGGGCGTTCGCTCCGGTCCGGGCAACACGTCAAGCACAACGGGGCACCGTTGCGGCGGATCGCTCGGCCGACGAGCCTGCCGGCCCCGAGGGGTACAAGCGGTGCGGCTGGTACGCGAAGCGTCACGCTTCGATCTATGCCCGTCCGGAAGTGTTCAAGGCGCTGCGGGAGATAATAGTAATCACCGACTGCAAGCCACACGATCTCGACATCGTGAGCCTGCGGCTTGTGTTGCGCCAGCACGTGCAGGCCTTCGACGCGCTAAACCGTTGAGAGCAGCTACGTAACGACGTGGTTTATGCTTCGTGCCTGGATTTCACGCGGATCATGGACGTGTCGGGCCACCGTAATCCAACATCAGTCCAGTGACGCGAGCGTGAGTTCGCCCTCCCGGGCAGCCCGCTCGCAGGCCGCCGACCTGATCCGGTAGCAAGGCTCACCGGATCGATCGTCTGGCATGAGTCGAACCACCTCGAAAAGACCATCGACGACGCTACTCTTGTTGCCAGCGTAGGTGGTCCCGAGCTGCCGGACATTCTGCCCGATCTTGAACTTGTGAGACATCTTTC
>NZ_JALNUM010000123.1:0-17588 GCF_026540795.1 Methylobacterium sp. GC_Met_2 | reverse complement strand
ACCGCCGCCAGCTTCATGGGCGTCCTTGCCCTCGCCGCAGCCCTCGACGGGCTCAAGCGATGACACGACCTAACCGCGGGCCTAGAATTCATCTTTGAGAACGCCGGCGGTGCCGGGATCCGGTTCCGAGAGCGGAAGGGGTAAGGCACGGGGATCGTGGATCTGAGCGATGCTGCGGTACAGGCTTCGCATTCTCGCCCTTCCTAAGGAGGCAGACTTGGACGCGGCTTACATCTCGGCGATGTTCGGCCTGGGTGGGGCCACCATAGGTGCCCTGGCGTCGTTCATGACGACATGGATGACGCACCGGAGCCAGTTCCAAGATAAAATTCGCGAGGCCGAACGGGCGAGGCGCATTGAACTGTTCAACGAGTTCATCACCGAGGCCGTTCGCCTCTACGGCGATGCGCTCAGCCATGAGCGAGACGATGTCGGCGACTTGGTCTTGCTCTACGCTCTGTTGGCAAAGATGCAGCTCACTGCCTCGCAGGCCACCGTCGATGCAGCAGGGTCTGTCATTGACCGTGTGATCGACACTTACCTTGGACCCAATCAGAGCCTGCACGAAATCCGTGAGCTTGCGCGCGAGGGGAAGCTCAACTTCCTGACTGAGTTCGGGACGGCTTGTCGGGCCGATCTACAGGCGTCTCTCAACGAGATCAGGTAGCCTACCCCGTGGCGACGGATGACGACGCTTGCTCCTCGCCGCTGAGCGTGCCGATCAACCGCCAGAGCTCCTGATGCTCAGGTCCGTTGCGGCCAGAGGCGAGGAATGCCGCGAGACTGATATCCGTCACGTGCCCGCCCGAGGCGACGTTGCCGGTATGCCGGACGAAGCTGCGTCCGGTCGTGGGATCAAACAGCAGGTGCCAGTGGTCGCCGTTCGGGCTGGCGTAAATCAGGCGATTTGGTTCGGAAGGGTTCATGGTCGGCCTCCGGTTGAACGATCGGAGCCTAGCCCACACCCATTGGAGGCCGGGGTCCGGAGTCGAACCGGACGTGCGGAGCTTTGCAGGCTCCTGGCTGGACACTCACCCACCTGGCCATCCTCTTTGAATCACTCGGCAGGAAGCAGGTCCAGGCTAAACGACAAAGGATCCTCAGATTGTTGTCGATAACCTTAGCGTTTTCCTACCTATCGTAGCCGCCGACCTTGAGTGCATTCCCGAGAACGGGGGCGGTGCGGGATCTGGTTCGGGGAACGGAAGGGAACGAGCGAATAATCGCCCCTCACTTTAAACGGTCCCTGTTCTGGTTCTAGCGGGCTCCTCGAGCGCCCGCGTCAACTCATCCGCTTGAACAATGTCGGCTTGGCGCGACCTGCCTGGGCATTCGGACCGGTAGGATCGGATCTACAACCCCAAGGATTAAAGCGTGAGCAACGTAAAGCAGGCGATGGACACCTACTTGAACGGATTGCGTAACCAGCATGCGGTCGAGACCCAGGCTATCGGCACCATTCAGAACGAACTGCCGCGGATGAAGGCCTACCCAGAGCTGCATTCCAAGATGGAGGCTGACCATGAGCGGTCGGTCACGCAGGCTGCCCGGCTCGATGACCTTCTTGAGAAGCACGGATCTAAGAAGTCGCTGCTCAAGGAGGCGGTTACCGGCGCGGTCGCGACAGTGGCAGGCTTCACCCATGCCGGCGCAGGCGACGAGATGCTGAAAAACGTCTTGGCTGCAATCGGCTTTAAGGCCTACGAAATCAGCTCCTACAAAGTGTTGCTCGCACTGGCCGACGCGGCCGGTGCCGGCGATGACAAGCCTATCTTGGAGCAATCGATGAAGGAGGAGCAGGAGATGGGCGACTGGCTGGGAAGCCATATCCCAAGTTTCGTAGATGCCTATCTCGCTCAAAAGTCTGCGTGATGTTTTCGCAGAGTTCCCCCGCCAGTCGGTGATTAGATCGGGTGGCGGTGCAGAGCTCCCGTTTCGGGAGCAGGGCGGGCAATGCCGCACCATGGGCGTGAGCAGTTGCCACACGGCGGCGACCGGAACAACGAGCGATAGATATTCTTCCCCCCAGGCTTGAGAACCCGGAGGAAACATGTCCAAGATCCTGAATATCGCCACCGCCGCCACGATGCTCACGCTCTCAGCAAGCCTCGCTGTTGCTGCGCCGTGCAATGTCGGCACAACGACGAATGCGGCTACCGGCAAAGATGCCAGCTCGAATGTCGATGGCGGTTCGACCGCCAAGGTGACCCCCGGCGCCAAGGCTGAGTCCCCTGGCACGGTGGGTGCGATGAACAATACCGGCGCGGCCATGAAGGATGACGGCACGAAGAAAGCCCCCGAGGGCCAGCCCGTGAAGCCGGGCGCCGACAACTGCTAAGTTTGCCCCATCGGTCGGGCAGCCATATCGTTTTGGCTCGCCCGGCTGTTTGGCCCCCGGCCATAAGGAACGGCACCAAACCCCGTCAGCCCGTTATCAGATAGGGCGGCGGGGCAGCGTTCGCGTCTCGCGGTCCTGATCCTCACCGCGCGACCTCGGCGAGCGAGCCGAATGTGCAACCTCTACAGCTTGATCCGCGGGCAATCGGAGATCGGCAGAACGTTCAGCGTCGAGCACGACGACACCGGCAACCGGCCGCCACTGCGCGGTATCTTCCCCAACACCGCGGCGCCCGCGATCAGGATGCGCAACGGCGCCCGCGCCCTGTCTCTGATGCGCTGGGGCATGCCCTCCCCCACCTTCGCGATGAGGGGCAAGAAGGTTGATCCCGGCGTCGCGAACGTGCGCAACACCGCCTCGCCGCACTGGCGCCGCTGGCTCTCACCCGAGCATCGCTGCCTCGTGCCGTTCACGAGCTTCTCCGAGAACGAGAAGGCTGCGGACGGCTCGCACCCGCCGGTATGGTTCGCTCTGACGGAGGATCGGCCCCTCAGCCGCTTCGCGGGCATCCTAGTCGAGGGATGGCAGAGCGTGCGGAAGGTGAAGGACGGCGAGACGACCGATGACCTCTACGCCTCTCTGACCACCGAGCCGAACGCCGAGGTCGGCGCCGTGCACCCGAAGGCGATGCCGGTGATCCTGACGAAGCCGGAGGAATGGGCAGCGTGGTTGTCAGCACCTTGGTCTGAGGCCAAGGATCTCCAACAGCCCCTCGTCGATGATGCCCTCGTCGTCGTAGCCCGCGGACCTCGTCGGGACGGCCCCGCCGACGATAAGGGTTAGGTGCCAATCCCGCTTCCGGCCGCATGGTCGATCGCCCCGCCATGGCGTAGCTCGGCCGGATGTCAGCCAGCCTTGCCCCCACCCTGATCCCGAACCCCGTCGCCATCTGGCACGGCGCCATTGAGAGCCTGTCCCCGCATGCCTCGCCCTGTCGGTCTCTCACCCCAACCCGCTGGGCACCAATGCGGGAAGCAGCCATCGACTTCTGCGACCGGCTGGGCGTCGAGGCGCATCAACTCGGCTGGACAGCGCAGGAGTTGTTCGCTGTCCACCCGGAGCACGGGACGCTGCGGGTCGAGTTCTGCGACGTGCTGATGATCTCCGGCAGCAAGGCTGTGGCTTGGAGCCAACTCGGATCGTGTTCGATCGGGGCTCAGGCTACCGGACCAAGCAGGGTCGGGTCTGGGGCATTCCGGTCTGGGCGTTTGCCAAGAAGGGTGCGGGGCGATGAAGCGCCGACTCTTTGCCCCGATCGGCGGCACTGGCTCGCTCGTGGGCTTCACGGTGCTGGTGACGGCGCTGGCGGCCTGCTGGCTGACAGGGCTGGTACCCTAGAGGAGGTCCGAGCTGGGTGGTTTTCTGCCGCTCTGCTTTCGGCAGGCAATGCATCTCAGCGGACATCGTCGCCAGCGCCTCACGCTTCTTAACAAATCTCGCGTGGTTCCGTCTGTCAGTTCGCGTTGGCTGAGGGAAATTCAGCGGCGGTTAGCTCGCTCGAAGGGTCCGTCGCGCCACGAGGCCGAGGGTCGATCCCTGTACGATGATGGTGAACAGCACCACGGCGTAGGTCGCTGCGAGGATGGTGGGCTTGGCCTCGCTCTCCGGGATCGAGAGCGCCAGCGCCACCGAGATGCCGCCGCGCACGCCCGCCCAGGTCAGGAACGGCACGTTGCCGAGCGAGAGGTTGCCGCCCCAGCGGAACAAGAGGACAGGCGTCGTGACCGCGACGAGGCGGGCGACCAGCACAATCGGGACCGCGCAGGCGGCCAGCGCCAGACCGGAGACTTGGAAGCGCAGGACGAGCACCTCCAGGCCGATCAGGAGGAACAGGACCGAGTTCAGCACCTCGTCGACGAGCGTCCACAGGGCTGAGACGTACTTCTGCGTGGTGTCGCTCATCGCGTAGCGCGGCGCGCGCTCCCCGATCAGCAGCCCGGCGGCCACGACTGCGAGCGGGCCGCTCGCTCCCAACTTCTGCGCGATGGCGTAGGTCCCGGTGACGAGGGCCAGGGTGATCAGCACCTCCACGGGGAAATCATCGATAGCCTTCATTGCCCGGTAGGCGACATAGCCGGTGACGAGGCCCAGCAGCACGCCGCCCCCGGCCTCGTGGAGGAGGAGCGTGGCCACCCCGCCTACGCTCGTCGCCTCGCCACTCTTGCCGGTCGCGAAGGCGACGAGCACCGTGAACAGCACGATGCCGATGCCGTCGTTGAACAGCGCTTCGCCCTGCATCTCGACTTCGAGGGCTTCCGGCACCTTCACGTTCTTCAGGGTGGCCAGCACCGCGACCGGGTCGGTCGGGCTGATGAGGGCGCCGAACACCAGGGCCCAGGCCAGCGGGATCGCGCTTCCGAGCGCTTGTCCCGCGGCCCAGAAGGCCCCGCCGACCACGGCGGTCGACACGAGCGTCCCGAGCAGCGCGAGGATCGCCACCGCGAAGGCCCGGTCGCGCAGGGCGCGCAGGTCGAGGTTGAGGGCGCCGGCGAACAGCAGGAAGGCCAGCATGCCGTTCATGACCACGCCGGTGAAGTCCACTTGGTCGAGGACGCTGATGAGGTCTTGGTAGAGGTGCTGCGCCGGGAAGGCGACGTCAGCGAGCACCAGCGCGAGCGAGGCGAGGAGCCCCATCACCAGGAGCCCAATGCTGTGGGGCATGCGCAAGAAGCGGCGGTTCAGCCAGCCGAACAGGGCCGAGAGGGTGAGCAGCAGCGCTGCGAGGTCGAAAATCGAGATCAAAGAGTGCCCTTCCCGCCCGTGCGTTCGGTGTGCAACGGCCGGAACGCCCCTTCGTGCCGCTCGTTACCGGGCTCGAAAGGGGTCGGTCCGCAACGATGAACGCGCGCGTCAAAGCCTGGCTGGAGATCCTTGGCGACCTGTTCTGGCTCCGCCCGGCCCTCGTCGTCCTCGGCTGCATCCTGTTGGCACAGCTCGGAGTCTGGCTGGAGACGACCCATGTTGCCGGCTTCGACCCCTCCTCGCCGGACACGAACTGGGGCTATTCCGGCGGGGCCGAGGGCGCGCGGGCGCTGCTCAGCGCCATCGCCTCCTCGAACATCGGGGTCGCTGGTACAACCTTCTCCATCACCATCGCCGCCTTGACCCTAGCCTCCGGCCAGATGGGTCCCCGGCTCCTGCGCAACTTCATCCGGGACGGCCGCAACCAGACGGTGCTCGGCATCTTCCTCGGGACCTTCGCCTACGCGCTGATGGTCCTGCGTACGGTGCGCACCGTAGAGGAGGACCCGTTCGTCCCGCACATCGCGATCACCGGCGCTCTCGTCCTGGCGCTGGTCGCAGTCGGCACTCTGGTCTGGTTCGTCCACCACATCGCCACGAGCATCAACATCGAGACCGTGGTCGACGCCGTCCAGCAGGACCTCTGCCGAGCCATCGCGACCCATACCCGGGACCGGCCGGGCGCCGCTCATCCCGTCAATGCCCCGACCGGAAGAGCCGTGGCCGCGACCGGCGGCGGCTACGTGCAGGCCCTCGACGAGGACGCCTTGGCGGACTGGGCCCACGAGCGCGAGATCAGGGTCACCCTGCGGGTGCGGCCCGGCGACTACGTGCCGAGCGGTTTCCCCGTCGCGTTCCTGTCCACGCCGGTCGAGGGGGCCGAGGCCGCCGTCCTCGACGCGGTGACGCTGGGGCGTCGCCCTGCCGCGCTTCAGGACCCGGAATACTCGGTGCGGCAGTTGGTCGAGATCGCGGTGCGGGCGCTCTCGCCCGGCATCAACGACCCGTTCACCGCCGGCAGCGTCGTCGACCATCTCGGCGACGCCCTATGCCGGATCGCGCCGAGGCACCTGCAGACCGGCGTGGTGCTGCGCGAGGGCCGCGCCGTCCTCGTCCATCCGGTCACGGACTACGATGGGCTGTGCGATGCCATGTTCCACATGATCCGGCAGAACGCGGCTGGCTCGGTCCACGTGCTGGGCCGGATGCTCGACGTGCTCGCCCGCGTCGCAGAGGTGGAGAGGCGGCCGGACCGGGCGGCGGAGCTCACCCGGCATGCCGGTCTCGTCATCGCCGCCGCCCGCCGCGACGTGGCGGACCCGTCCGACCTTGCCGACTTGGAGGACCGCTACAGACGGTTCGGCGGCGACCTGGGCGGTGCCTGATGCTTGATCCCAGGGTTTGATGGTGCAATCACTCAGGCATCGTTCCGGCCGGCGTCCGCGGCTTTCATAATCGTTCGGTCCATCGCGGCGTCCTGCTTCGCGCGCATGAGGATGATGCGCGCCGCCGTGCGCGCCCTCTCGGCGCGGAACCGTGCCCTGGGCTTCCCGTCCCGTAACGCCCGCGTCGCCATATGGCGGAACCCGTGAGCGTCAGCGATGGCGACCGCGCACCGCTCGGAGAGTGTGCTGTACTCTGCCGGATCTCGGCTTGTCGCGGCTGGCATGGCAGCATCCTCCCAAAGAGGCGATCACGCCGAAGCCGCAACAACCGGACCAGGGCAACCGGACCAGGGATTGCCGGCATCCTCTGAACCGCGGCACGGTGCGATGGTTGGTGTGCGTCGTGCCGATTGAGCGTCACGCTGTCAGGGATTGAGATGAACCGCCCCCGTCGTGTCGGCCTGCCTTGGTACGCCCAAGAGAATTATGCGGCCTTGAGGACCTGCCTCGCGGACGGGGCGAAGCTGCCGGCGCTGTACGACACATGGCGGATCACCACCGAGCAGATGGAACAGGTGGTGCAGCGAAGCGGCGTCGAGGTCGTGCGCGTGCCGATAGAGCCGAACGCTTTTGCGTCGTGGTGCGCGCGTGATGGTTCTCTGACCGATGGTGCAGCGCGTGCCCGTTACGCAGCCGAGGCCATAGCGGCGGACGCCGCTTCCTGAAGCTGCCGACGTCATCGCCATCGAGCCGAATGGTCAGGGAAAGGGGGTGCGGATGAGGACGGTTGCTGGGGTCGCGGGGTACGCGCGACGGCGACGTGTTCGAAACCGTCCGATGCTATCACCCGGCGCCTATCACCGAGCTTAGGAGCTTCACCTTCGATGCTCACGCGCCGCGCTCTGATCTCCCGCCCTGCCTTGACCGGCGCTCTGGCTACCGCTGGCACCTTCATGAGCGCTGGCTACGCGACGGCCTTCGAGCCCCACCGTGTGCAGACCGTCACCTATGGCCTGTCGCCCCGGGGCTGGCCGCCGGATCTACGGTTGCGCATCGCGGTTCTGACAGACTTCCATGCTCATCCGCGCTGCATGGGCGAGGCTGAGATCGCGGCAGTCGTTGCCCGGACCAACGCGCTCGCGCCCGATCTCGTTGTCCTACTGGGGGATTACGGTTCACAGAGCCTAGGCCCGGTGCCGTTCGAGAAGATCGCCAGCATCCTGGGCAACCTCACGGCGTCGAAGGGCGTCTATGCCATTCAAGGCAACCACGATTGGGGCGATGATCGGGAGGCGCGTCGCCGTGGCCATGGCCCCACGCATGCCGAGCGAGCGCTGCGAGCCGCCGGCATCCCGTTCCTCGAGAACACGGCGGTGAGGCTCGATTGTCCCGTGCCGCTCTGGCTGACTGGGCTGGAGAGCGAGGAGACACCGGGTGTGCCGCAGATGCGGGAGCAGTTCGAGCGGTATCGCCGCGATACGCTCGACCGAACGCTCCGGGATGTGCCGGCAGGCGAGCCCGTGATTCTGTTGGCGCATGAGCCGGACATCTTTGCCTCGGACCTCGATCCGCGCGTGGTCCTGACGTTGTCAGGCCATACGCATGGTGGCCAGATCCGCATTCTGGGCTGGTCGCCCTGGATCCCCTCCCGCTACGGCCTACGCTACGCCTACGGTCATATCGTCGAACGAGGGCGCGATCTCGTGGTGTCGGCCGGCTTAGGCTCTCACTTCGTCGCCGGGCGTCCACTGCGCTTTGGTGCACCGCCCGAGATCGTCGTCGTCGATCTCGGAGCAACTGTTGCGACATCGTAGGGCATCGCCGAACGCCTCCCGGCGGCTTCGGCAAGGTCGCTGCAGCCGAGGTGCGGCACGCCGAGGGCGTGAGCCTCTCGCTGAATCGTTAGTGCCGGCCGCTCGTAACGGACTGCTTGCAGGTTCGCGTCCTGCCGGGTCCCACCACGCTCGCAAAGTCCTCGATACCCCACATCCTGCATCGCCTCGCCGCCGGGATACCGGCCGAGCCGAACCGGAGGAAGGCTATGCGCCTCTGCCGCAGGCGCCGTTCGCCCGCTGATCCCGGTGCTCGCGACAGATCCGCCTTCACCCTTTGCCGCCCGTGGTTCTGCGCGCTAACGCAGAGGCGATTTCAGCGGCCTCGGTCGTGACCTGAGGGCAAGGCACGGTGGCAGCAGCGAACCACCGTCCGCCGAAAGCGTTTCCGACTCTCAACGGCAAGGAACGTGACATGAAGGTGATCTCGGCAACCGTCCTCGGCTTGGCACTGTTGAGCGGGGTGGCCCCGGCCTTCGCACAGCCCTACGGCGGACGCGACTATGGCTACGATCGCGGCGACTATGGCTCCCGCGACAGGGGTTACGGAGATCGCGGTTATGGCGATCGCGGCTACGGCGACCGTGATCGCCGCGATTACGACCGGGACAATGACCGGGGCTCGCGGGGCGGGCGTGGCGACTACGCCTTCAACGAGGAGGAGTATCTGCGCTGCAATCCGGACGTGCGCCGGGCGGTCATCGGTCGTGCCATCAAGTCCGGGCTGGAACACTACCGGAAGGTCGGCATGGCGGAAGGCCGGAAGCTGAGCTGCTGATTCCCGAGGCGCAAGGCGAAGGCTCCTTCGCCTTCGCCATCCGCCGCCCGTGATTCTGCACCCCGATGCGCAAGAGGCGACGCACCCCATCAGGAGCGCGCCGCAAGTCGTCTCGCGGTCTCAGGGACGAGCGTGAAGCCTATGGCAAAGCGCGGGCCAAGCTAATGTCCAGGCGCCGCCGCAGCGTTTCCGGCTCCGGGAGCGAGGCGTCGCGTCGCCCAAATGATCTGCCCTGCCGCGTCCCAGAGCATCGCCGATCCTGCACGCTCAGCGAGAAGTTCAACAAACCGGGCTTCCGCTCGGCCAATGGCTTCCGCGTTCGTTGTCGCGTCGAGCTGTTCGGTAGCGACCGACAGGCCACTCGCGCATCGGCGGTGAATGGAGCATTCAAGGTGGAACACAGCCATCCTGACGCGCGAGCAATATGCCTGCCAAACAAGTTTGTATAAAAATGCCCGCCTCGGCGGACCGGGCGGGCTGAGGGGCCATTGGGTTTCGAAGGCTTTCGGATCGCCCAGCTGCAGATCGAGTCGCGTCATCCGTTCGTAGGATCTCAGCGCCTCAATCCGCTTTAAGCATCTGCGCGCGCCTGCGCTGGACCGCGCCGCATCCGCTCGGCCCGGTTGCGATCCACTACGGAGCGGCGGTCACCGGTCCGCACCGCTCAGCAGCTTCTCGACGGTGGCTAAGCCGGCCGCTTGAGCTTTTGCTTCGGTCGGGTAGCTGCGATCAGAACGCTGAGCCAGCTTGCCGTGCTTGCGAATGGCCCAGTTGTAGGCCCCGCCGTCTTCCTTGGGAGGAAGGACCTCCAGCGAATAGGGGTGGATGTTCGTCTCAGTCTCGCTCATGGGGGAGTCATGCCACGCATGTGCCGGCAAGCCAAGGCTGGTGTGCCTTCGCCAAACGCCGCTCAGGGATCTTCACACCACCCAGGGCGGGATGCCGGTCCGGCGAGCTGCCGGCCGAGCTGGAGCGAGACCTACCTAGGAGTTGTGTTTTGGAGCACACCGCGACGTGATGCATGGGGATTAACCCTGTCTGGCACCGTCGTCGCCGCCGTGACTGAGAGGGCGCAGGTGCTGGAGGGTCTCCACCATGTTGACTCGCGCCGTCGTCAGCCTCGCCGCTCCGGTCTTCCTCATCGCCGCGTGGGCTGCCCCGTCACTGGCACAGCCTGCCGCCAATGGCGGGCCCAAGCTCCTCATTCACGGCAACTACTGCGGCCCGGGGAACAACGCCCCGCTGCCGCCGATCGACGCCCTCGACGCCGCCTGCGCTCGCCATGACGCTTGCTCACCGGATGTCGGCCTGCCGTCGAAGGCATGCAATCTTCGGCTGCAGCGTGAGGCAGAGGCCGTGGCCCGCGACCCGCGGCAGCCCGATGATCTGCGCTCCCTGGCGGGCTTCGTAGCCTCGTTTGCATTCAGTGCGTCCAGTGCGGCTCCGTCGGTGCTTCCGGCAAAGTTGGCTCGGTAACGGGCGAACACTTCGGTCTCCTGCCCCCGGCTGAGCCCCACGCGTTCGAACAGGTTGCTGAAACCGGAACCTTAGGTATCTTCCCGGGGACATACAGCCCTCGCGATGGGGTAAAGCGCTCTGCACCACGCACGACGATCATGAGACCCGCGTTGATCAGATGGCTCGCGGCGGCGCTTGCGGGCAGCGTAGGCACCGCGGCTGTCGCCCAGAAGGCGCGAACGCGGAGGCCGGCTCCGCGTCCAACCATCGAAGCGCCGCAGCTCGGTTACCCGCGTCTGCCGACCACGACGCTGCGGCCGCCTGATGACGGCATCATCCATTGGAATACGCCGAACAAGGACGGCAACCTCGGTGGTCCTGGGGCAGGCGGAAGTGGCGGCGGCGGTGGCTAGAGCGCACTCCGCCGAAGTGGACACCGGTTCGGTGCCCGGGAGCGCGTCGCAACAAAGCCTGAGAGCCGTGCGCGATTGCAACGCGATCGGGCACGGCTCGAGACCTGTCGCCGAGAAAAAGCCCGCCGCGGCGGACCGGACGGGCTGACGATGGATCGAGAGCGGGCCTACCTCCCGCTCGGGGCAGCGTAGCTACCTGTCGTCCCATTGCCTCCGCCGCTACCGGCCGGCGCGCCCGGGGTGGTGTTCCGGACGAAGCTTGCGCCTGGGTACTTCCGCTGCGTCCGCATCATGGAGCGGCGGTGCATGGGGTGGCGCCTCATCCGAACGGTGGTGACCATGTCAGAAGGCGAAGCGACAGCGGGTACTGGACCAGCCGGCACGGCCGATGCGGGAAGCGCCAGGACGCTGAAACCGACGCCGGCCAAGGCTGCGAGAACTCGAAAACCCATGACGTTCCTCCGTGCCTCAGCGCAGATGGATCGCGTTGGCCCTCGGTGAAGCCGTAGAATACGCTTCGAGTTCATTGCGCCCGGTGGTCCGCGACTCAGCACCACGCCTCTGAACTGGGTGGCTCACCGCAACGCTCCGCCACCTTCGCTATCCGGCGCCCATGTCGCCACCCACGAGTCTGCACCACGCACGTCGCGGAACAGGTAATTATGGCGCCTGAGATGGCGACCCGCGTCAGCGCGTTGGCGTGACGCAGGAACGGACCGTGTGACGGCCGGTTGGCCCCGCTCAGCAGCAGGGTCGACCTTCCAGGCCCGCGACGATTGGAGCGCTACCATGGCGAACGCCGGCAAACACGGAATGCACCCGGGCGCTCAGGGCAAAGGGTCGGGGTCTGGTGCGATGACCGAACTGCCTGAGGGCACACTCGGTGAGAACGAGGTGTTGAGCAACCGCGACAAGTCTCAGCATGACGATGAGCGCGGCCTCGACGGCAAGGGCGTCCAGACCGATCAGTACCAGGATCATTCAGCCAATCGGCATGATGCCGACGGGGCTGCCGAAAAGCCTGAGCGTCCTTGAACCCCCGCCCGGGGTCATCCGTCCCGGCTACAGCCCTCCAGGCTCGAACACCACGCCGGACGCGGAGGTCATCCAGACCCAGCCCCGACGTATCTGCTCTTCGCCGGTCCGCCCGCTTGGCCCTACCCCAATCGGATCACAGAGTGGGGGTGGGGGAGCGTCCAATCTCATCAGCGATGAGCTGAGTCGATACGCAACGCAGCTCATGAGGAAAGCGCCCGTTCGCCTTCAGCGAGCGGGCACCTCCCCGGAGATTCGGGTGTTCTTGACCGGGACAGAACACCAAAATTCCGCCACGGCGGAGCGGGTCAGAAGCCCCCGCGGCGCCCGTACCCATGGCCATATCCACGCCCGTAGCCACGGCCATAGCCTCTTCCATATCCGCGCCCGTAGCCGTAGCCGCGCCCACGGAAATGCGGACGCCCATAGCCGCGATGACCGTAACCGAAGCGGGGCCCGCCATAGCCATACTGAACGTCATGTACTGCAGAAGCAGCCTCCGGAACGGCTCCTAGGCCGATCTGAGCCGCCTGTGCCTGGGCGGGGACGAGAAACATGCTGGCTGCGAATAGCCCAGCCGTCAGTGTGGGTATTTTGAACAAACGCTCTCTCCTCGCGACGGCCGCAGATCTGCGGCCGTCACGCAGGCCAACTGGACGGGCACGCCCCCTGTTCCCCATCACCTGTTGGCCTTTGGCATCCGGCGCCCGTGATTCTGTGCCCCTTTGTGGATGAGCGTGCTGGGGACAGTCGTGATCCACGATCATCGGATCGTTTGGACAAGAACAGAGCCTGCGGCGAATGGACCAGCGGCATTCGCCGTGGGATCAGATGCTTGGTTGCGGCCTTCTCCACAGCATGAACCGCTTCGCACTCATCAGCATCTTTGCCGCTCTGTTCGCCGGGATCCTGGCCATTGGTGGGACTTGGACTTACATCACAAGCATAAGCCCGGCCGTCGGTCCGGACACGAGTTCGACGCCCAACCCGACGGCCCAGCGGAAGCAGCCCTGAGGCTTCGTCAGGGCCTTGGCGCGCTCGGCCCCTGCTCTTCAGGTCGGCTGCAACTCGGTCTCCTTCACCTCGGGATCGTCTTCTTCCGGGACGGTCGTATCGGGTTTTGGCGATGGCTCGATCTCGTCGAGGCGTGAAGGGTCTTCGATCAACGCGCCAGGATCCTCTCCCGGCATAGGCGTGTCGGCTTGGGTCATGGTGTGCGCCTCCGTTCTCAGGAGGCTACGTCCCGCGATCCATGGTGTTCCCCGAGGGGTCGCTGCCGCCATCATCGACAAGGCGTCGGGCGCTTCTCAGGCGAGCAGACCGCGATGTGCACCATGCCCGTGCAGCCAAGCCCGGGCGTAGCCGCAGAGTGGTATGATCTGGTCACCGCTTGATCGGGCGTGGGCCGCTACCCCTTCCATGAGTCGATCGGCTGCTCCCGTGCCGCGCAACATTGGCGGAGCGTAGACGTAGGTGATGACGAGTCGTGCTGGTTCGCGACGATAGCGCGCAAACGCGATCTGATCGCCGACCTGCAGCTCGAACCGGCACTGCTCGACGTTGTCACGGATTGGATCGGTCATTCCCGTCCTCAAGCTTCGCTCGAGATGTGCAGCGTGACCGAGCGCTCGAGACCGAGCGGCGTTCCCTCGGCCGCGGCGCGCGTCCGACCGCCATCAAAAGCCACGTGGGGATGCCGATGATCTGATGTGAGGGGACGAGGCTGATGTGGGCCGGATCCCGTGACGACGTGGTTCGGCCCTGTGCCGTTCGGCGTCTGAGCCGGAGCGACGATGGCCATGTAGCACTTAGGTTTTCCCGCGGCAGCGCAATGACTACTGAGGGCTGCATCACGCTTGCAACCTACAAAAGCTCTTTAAAATCGCGTCACTCAGAAGTTGTGATCCCTGACATATCTACGCCGTGCTGTGTATGGATGAGCGGGGGTTGCCGGTGACGGGATCCGTTTCCTGAGGTTCCTGCGTCACTCTCATTGCCCACACGCTGACCCGCTCGGCATAGGGATGGCCCGCAGGTCGCGCTTCGCGCGCGCCCCGTTCAAGGCAATCCGCAGCCTGGAGGCGATCATCGCCTCAAGAGGCGTCATCGCTGACCCTCCGCAGAATGGTTCCGCAGCGCAGCGTGACACACCGCACCGCACGCGTCCGAACGATCAGGCATCGTCATTGCAGATCGTTTCCCCGGGCCTCTCAGCAGGCCCGCCGCATGATGACAGGAGTGCGCAACATGGTCCTCAAGGGCTTCTCCTACGCGATGATCGGCGCCTTCGCGGGCGGCATCGCCATGACGATCGCCGGCTCGGCTGGTGTGCTGATGGGCCTGTAAGGGCTCCGGACGGTGGGTGGCCTCAGCGGCCGCTGAGATTGGCCAGCAGATGAGCGGCGGGGCGTAAGTCCCGCCGTTTTCGTATGCGCGGTCCGAGCGGGGTGCGAATAGCCAAGCCATCGGATTGATGAACGTGTGGACCAGAACCGGTTCAGCCCGTTCGGATCACTCTCCCTGTCATGCGGTCCGGCAAGTCCGCTCCGAAGGGTTCAAGAGGTCTGGGTCATGGTGCGCTTCAAGGTGCTTGGAATGGCCGCGATCATAGCGGCAGGGGTCGCTACCGCTCCGACCGCGAACGCAGCGCCGTTCGGGTACGGCCCGCCCGACGGCGGCGTTCTGATCGAGCGCGTGGCCGGTGGCTGCGGCCCGGGCTTCCATCCGAACCCCTGGGGGCATTGCCGTCCCAACGATCGGGGCTGGGGTTATGGCGGCCCGCGCGGCTCCTATGGTGACAGGCCGGGCTATGGGTATGGCCGGGGCTACGACCGCGGTTACGGGGGTTATGACGGACCGCGCCGGTTCTACGGCGGCTACTGATCCGTGCGATCGACCGGGGCGTCAGGCTTCCATCCTGGCAGCTCCAACCCGGGTTTCGGCGGTATCGTGGGGGCAGGATGCCGCCGAACCGGGCCAGTCCTCCCCAACGCCTGATATGGCCCCTCTCCGGTCAACGGCTTGTCCTCGCCCCCGGATCGGGTGACGCCGCGGCCCCATAGAGCAGCCCGTCTTCGCAGCTCGCCGACGCGCGCAAGGGCGTGGCGATACAACAGCAGAGGCAAGGGCAGGAGGCCGACGGGCGGCCGATCAGCCTGCAACAGGCCCAAGCCACGTTCGATTCTGGTCGGACCGACAGCACGTTGCGGAATGCGGGGGTCTGAGGCCGGCGCCGTTCAGGCCATCCGCGCCGGCCGGCCTCGCAGCCGCTCGGCCTCCTCGCGCCACGCATCGCGCTCGCTCCGCATCGCCTCGACCAGGGCGTGCATGTTGCCGGCGTCGATGGCGGTTTCGACGAGCATGTCTTGTGCCGAGGCGAGTTGCTCGCGCAGCTCGGCATTCTCGGCCGCCAGCGCCAGGAGCAGAGCGGCCACGACATCGCTCATTCCTGCTCCCGCGTACCCAAGGCAGCGCGTTTAGCCGGGCTCAAGCTTGGCCGCAATCGCGTCCGATCATCGCGACTGCGCCGGCGAGGCCGCACCGAGGCCGAGGGGTATCAGGCCCCGGTGCTGCTCTTCCGGCGCGCGGCCGGAGCCGATCGCTGACGGTACGGTGAGACGTAATGATTAACGGACCGTTTATTCAACCTTCAGAGGAAGTCGGAATTCAATTATAGGCACTGCAAGTCCGGGAGGCGGATGATCCGCTCCGCGTCATGCTTGGATCGCAAGGTCCGATGGGTAGGGGACCTTGGCCAGAACATTCCCGGTCTGATCCAGTACAACCACATGCCAGTGGAATGGGTCTGCCGCTCCCGCCGCATGCGCTGTGATAATGCGCTTCCAGACTTCCAAGGCTTCAATTTTTGCTGCGTCCAGATCGGGAAGGTCGATCCCGCTGTGATCGCGCGATACGTCCTCCCCGTCGTGCAGGACGTCGAAAAAGTAGCGTGGCATCTGCGTTCCTGGAAGGCTGAAGCACGCTGTTTATACAACGATAACGTGTAGATCCAGTGTTGGCAGAGGTCAGATGTTCCGAATGAAAGCGTCATCCGGTCGATATTGGATCGCGTCCATGTTGGACCGTCTGAACGAGGACGCCGCTATCGGCTGCATGCCGCGCCAAAAAGTGTCGTTCGGCGCGCGCGCGTTGCCTCGCGTGCGGATCGAGGCCAGCCGGAAATCGGCCCGGGGCGTTGGGCTCCTGGATCGGGCGGTCGACCGCAACCGGCAGATAAGAGGCGGCACGGAAGGAATGCGCTCAACGTTGCGGACCTCCGCCGCGACCGCCGCGTTGAGCGGCATGCACCCGGAGTTTCTCATGGCCCTCACCAATCCCACGCGCTTGGCCGTCACAGAAGCCGCTCTGGCGTCTGCCGATAGGCTCTGGCGTGATGAGATGCGCCGAAACTACGGGGCGGATGGCGTGCTGACCTACGGCTTTGCACCGGAAGCGCAGGGCGACCTCGGTACGCCGCTTCGCAGAACCTACGAGGCCCGTCGTGTCGCGGTCGCGTTGTGGCGTCATGAGCGGCATCGGGTAGCGCCGTCGCCGTGAGACGTACGTCAGATTCCAGGGTACTGGTCTAATCTTGATCCGAGGGCATGCGATGGCTGAGACTGACAAGCCCAAAGGCGAGAGCGTGATGCCGCCGACCGTGCGGATCGCGAACGTCAATGTTCCGGACCCCACGACGGACCGCGCGCCTGAGAGCACGGATGTGGTGAAGGACGCCGAGAGCAAGCCCGACGATCCGGACAAGGCGGCCAAAGACGGTCTGGCTTAAGGTCGCAGACCTAGAGATTGTCATCGCGGCGACCGAGGTCGTTGCCGCTGGGGCACTGGAGCGAAGCCGCGGCCCCGCAGCCGGCATGCTGCGGGGCCGCGTCGGGTTACTTGCCGCTCGGGGCCGCACCGCTGCCGGTGGCACCGTTGCCCGTACCGCTCCCGGCCGGTGCGCCGGGCGTGCTGACGGGCGGACCCCCGCTGGTGCCAGGCCCCGTGCCCATCGTGCCCGTGCCCATCGAGCCACTCCCGCCCTCCATGCGCTTTTCGGAGTTGCTCTTCACGGAGCCCGGGTTGTTCATGTTGCCCTCGGCGCTGCCGCCACCGGCCGCGGTCTGAGCGATCGCACTGACGGACAGCGAGAGCGTGATCGCTGTAGCCAGCGAGACTGTCTTGATCGACATGGACGTTCCTCCGGACAGATCGGATTGATCAGTCCATGTTTGAACGTCACCGCAGTCTCTGTTGTTCGGTCACTCGTCAGGGTTGTGGTTACAAATCCCGCACGCGTCGCAACCGAAGGGCCAAAACGCGCCGATCGCGTCGTAGCGAGCGTTTGGTCAGAAGGATCGCGACAAAAAACACCCCGGGAGCGGAGGCTCCCAGGGTGTCGCTGACTGCGCGGCCCGTGTGATCGGGCTGGACATGCGAAGGGCAACCGATCAGCTGCTCTTCGACGGCGGCGAGTGGTGGGGAGGACCAACTGCCCCTCGCCCGCCGCCGTGTTCTCCCGGCACGATGGCCGGGAGCAGCGCCACCGGA